>CAMCZA010000095.1 GCA_945885515.1 Ferrithrix thermotolerans DSM 19514
AAAAAACGAAATGCATCGTTGGCCGCAACGAGTCGACCGTCTGTATCCGTTTCAAATAAACAGATCGGCAGAGCGGTAAGCAGGGATGCGATGTTTGGGTCTATGCCTCAATCATTACACGCAACACGGATGCGTTACGGGGTTTGGGCGAAGAATCGAGTTTCGGCCGAGTCGAAGGCGCTGGACTGAATTGCCTCGTAAAGCAATTGTGCGTCAGTCAGTGATTTCGGATCTGGAGTGAACTCAATCAGTTGGTCAAGTGCGTAGATGACAAGAACATATTCGTGTAGTTCACTATCTGTGGGGCACGGACCGTTGTATCCGGTTTTTACTTTCGTGCCGTTTGTTGTTGCTCCAACGATTACTCCCTCGGGTAGACCGCCTTCTTGGATTGATGTCTGACTTGGGCTGATGTTTGCCACCACCCAAAGTGGTTTTTCTGGAACGGCTAGGTCAATAACCGTGATCGCCAAACTCTTGGCCGAACTTGGCGGATTCGAAATAATTAATGAAGGGGAAATATTGACTCCGGCGCAAGTGTGCCGCGAATCAATTGCGCCATCATCAAGCCATGTGCCCGAAACGGTAAACATCGGCTGCGTTCCCGTATCTTGCACCTCGGTCGGTGGGGCAACTGTCGTTGCGACAATCGCTACAGATTCACCTTGTCCAGGACCGGCCTCACGAAGCACGCGTCCATCTGTTGAGCACGAAGCGAGAGTGACGGCTGCCAAACAAAACATCGTGATGAGTGATGCGCGACTGCCAAGAAAATTTTGTCTCACGAGCATTGAGATTAGTTTACGGCATCACCTGGCAACTTAAAGATCACTAGCCTGCACGAGGTGAGAAAATCTACTTTGCGAACTTCGCCGCGCTACGACGCGCAAGGCAACCAGCTTTGTGCGATGACGATTCACGCGCACCCAGATGATGAAGCCTCAAAAGGCGCACCGACTTTTGCCATGTACAGCGAATCAGGCGTGCGCACGGTGTTGGTTTGTTGCACCGGCGGCGAAGAAGGCGATCTAAATAATCCTGCGCTCAAAGAACCTGGTATGCCGTTTCATGGACTTGATGAGATTGCTCAACAAAAATTGATGGAGGTCGTGCGTCCAGTCGAACTTGCCAACAGTGTCGAAATTATCGGGTTCAGTAAATTGCACATGCTTGGATATCGCGACTCAGGAATGGTCGACTCGCCAAAAAATTTGAACCCAGAATGTTTTCACATGGCAGATATGGATCAAGCCACTGGCCGACTCGTGAAATTAATTCGAACAGAAAAGCCGCACGTGTTGGTGACATATAACGATGACCATCGTGGCTACCCACACCCAGACCACGTCAAGGTGCATGAGATCAGTGTTCGAGCTTTTGATCGCGCGGGTGATCCGTTTTGGTATCCAGATGCCGGGCAGCCATGGCAACCTTCAAAAATGTATTACTCGGTTTGGTCACGTTCGCGATTAACTGCGGTGCACGAAGCATTGTTGCGGTTGCGGGGTTCATCGCCTTATGAAGATGATTGGTTTAAGCGGCCAAACATGGACGACCGAATAACAACCAAATTAGAGATCGCCAAATATTTGTGGGCTCGCTCTGGGTCGTTGAGGGCACATGCAACACAAGTCGACGAAAAAGAACCATTTTGGTTTGGGCTTAGCGATGAAGAACTTGCAGATGTATATCCATTTGAAGATTGGATTTTGGCAAAGTCAAGTCTTGAAAATCACACCGCGGACTCACAGCACCTTGAAGATGATTTGTTCGCCGGAATTCGCTAGTTAAAAAGCAGACGAGCTAGCTAGTTCGCATCAGCGTGCGCAGCTCGCGAAAGCCCATCATTGTTGCACCACTCGCAGTTATCGCATCTCTGAGTTCTTGGTCATTAACAACGAGTTCATAGTCGTCGATCCAACTTTGTGAGATTTCACCGAGTGCGCGCACCTCGGGTGTGTCGATGCACGGTTGCACATGAATTTCAGTCACGCCGGCTTGCAGTGTGTCGAGTGAGTTCATCACTCTTTGGCGACTTCCATGTCGCCAGTCATGATCAAAAAAATCTGGAAACTCGACACCTTCTTCTGCGGCAAGTTTTCTAAATGGAAATCCAGCCTGCTCTTCATTTATTGAACTCGGCAAACGAATCGGCAAACGAAATTCAATCGCCAGTTCAAGATAAATATCAAAAAATTCTGGTCGCAATGTGATCGCAGTTAAATGGGGGGCAAGATGAGTTGGGTCAAGTCCCCAGGCGATCGCTCGTTCAATTTGAGCGCGACATTCTCGCAAAACTTCGGCAGGATCGGCATGCTCCCAAAGATCATCGATTGTTCTCGGAAACCCACCCTCGCCCGAAGACAATGAAGCCGAATTAGTAATTGACCCCCAGCGATAATTGGCGTGTTCGGCATTCAGCGTTAGGTGCACGCCGATGTCTTCACCGTTATAGATGTTGATCGCATGGCGAGCCCACGGTGCTGGAACCATTAGCGAGGCACATGTAGCCACGCCTTTGTTTAGAGCGTCGTAGACCCCGATATTTGCCGCATGAAATGCACCAAGGTCATCACAACTTAAAATAACTAGGCGAGCGTGCGGCGAGTGCCCAAGTCGTTCAACAAGACTTTTCTTCGCAGACGACACATCTTCACGCTATCTCTAGTGTGCTAGCCGCGCTCTACACGATGTACTTAGCAGTTGAGCCACAGCCCAATTCTGTTTCTATTGGCTTGAGTTTGGACTGCAGCAAATTTGCTGGCAAATGCTGTGTTCGGCTGAATACTCATTGTTCGCGCAAAGCCAAGGCGCAGTAATTCTTGATTGATAAATGTTCCATCTGTCAGATACAGATAAACAAGCAACCGCTGATATCGGTCGCGTGCTTCGACGTCTCGTCGCAACTGCACTTTTGTTTTTGGCTTGAGAACTGAGTGCATGAATTCTGATGCCTGTGGCCCAAAACATTCAACGGGTTTGGTTGGGTGCACCGTTTCTGGAGTATTCACGCCGATCAGTCGAACCGTCTCAGTGGATCCATTGATGCTGAGAACTACCGTGTCGCCATCGACGACTTTAATCACCGTGGCAAAATCATCCGAAACTTCTTGCTGCTGACTGCAAGCAGAAATCGTGGCTAGCAAAATTATTGACAGCATGAGTCGTTTCACACTTTGATGTGTAACGCGAATGACGAGTATGGTTGTTAAGTAATGAAAAAGTATTCTGATTTTGAACTTGGTCGCGTCGGCATTTGGACTTCAGCGCTAGATCTGCAGCCGATGTCGAAATCAAAAGAAGCAGCGATAGAACTCGAAGAACTTGGATTCAGGTGTATCTGGGTTCCTGAGGCTGTGAATCGTGAGCCGTTTGCCTCATGTGGAGTTTTGCTTGAGGCGACGAAAAAAATGACAATGGCCACCGGCATCGCGTCGATGTATGCAAGAAGTGCCGCAACGATGAATGCTGGATGGAGGACTCTGACAGAAGCGTTCGGCCATCGATTTCTTCTTGGAATTGGGGCGAGCCATCAGCATCTGGTTGAAAAAATGCACAAGGGTAATTACGAAAAACCATATTCGGCGATGGTCGAATATCTAAAGGCGATGGATAGCGGGCTATTTTTTGCTGCTGCGCCGACGGTTGCGCCGCGCAGAGTTTTGGCGGCACTGGGTCCAAAGATGTTGAAACTTTCTGCAGAAATGGGAATAGGTGCTCATCCTTATTTTGTGCCGCTTGAACACACAAGTTCTGCGCGAAAAATTCTTGGTGACGATGCGTTACTTGCACCTGAGGTTGCAGTTCTGTTCGACACGAATCCAGAGTCTGCTCGAGCGACGGCACGAAAATTTATGTCGACCTACACGCGACTTCCAAATTATGCGAATAATTTAATTCGCTTAGGTTGGAAGCAAGATGAAATAGTCGGCCCAGACAAAATGCCCAGCGATGCGCTAGTCGACGCAATCGTTGCATGGGGAACTCTTGACACGATCACGGCTCGAATTCAAGCCCATCTTGACGCTGGGGCCTCCCATGTTTCAGTGCAAGTAATTGACGCCGATCCACTCGCGTTGCCAATGCGTCAGTGGCGCGAACTGGCCACGACACTAACTAGCTTTAATTAAGTGTTCAATTAGCTGTTTAATTAAACAGCTAATTAGCGCGAGATCAACGGGAAGCGTTCGTCGGTTAATAAATCGCCGGGGCGCAATGAATTTGGTTCGAGTGGTGGCGAAGTCTTCCATGGGCGAGTTGCCCAAACTGCGTCTGTGTCAACGTACCGAAAACTAATTACGCGGCGGCGACCTTCGTAGTCAGTGGTTGCTGGGGCGCTGTGAAGCGTTCGAAAGTGAAACGCGACGATGTCACCTGGCATCGCTGCAAAACTTTCAATGTCTGTTGATTCGTCGAGTAGTTGCGGCTCAGGAAATTGTTCGTAACCGCGAGCATCGTTGACATATGCAGTTTGATCCACAAACCTTCGCGGAATAAAATTTTTATCGAAGTCTCGTCGCGATTTTATTGTTCGCAAGGCGATTTTTTCAGGAATCGGATCAAGCGGCACCCACAAACTGACACTGTTGTTTGAATTGACGCCATAGTACGGGTCGTCGTTGTGCCACGGCGTGACCTGGTTGTTGCCGGCTTCTTTGACTAAAACGTGTTCGTGAAAGAATCGACCCGAGGTTGTTTGCATTAGTTCGAGTGCTATTTGTGGAAGCGCGCCAGTTAACGCATGGTTTTTGTAAGCGTCAAATCGCGACCAGTTGACGTAGTCGTCAAAAAACCGTCCCTGCTTCGAGTTGGCCGCATATTCGTTGGCCCATGGCCCGGGTGATTGCATGTTTTGTTCAACTGCAATTGCAAGTTCTCCAAGTGCCTGATCGCTGACAACACTTCGTAACACGACAACGCCGTCACGTCGGTATTTTTCTACATCGCCCGCAGTGACTAAACTATTTCGCACGTTCTAGTTTTAAACGCCAAGCGTGCGAAGTTGCAGTTTGCGCATTCCGGCAAGCCAGCGTTGATGTTCGGTCGCCTTCTTGGCAACGAATTGCGCAACTTCAGGGTGTGGCAAGATTAAAAACGCTTCTTCGCGCAATGTATCCACAACTATTTGGGCAACTTGTTGTGGTTCAAGCACAACACCCGAAGCTCGCACAACATTGCCGTTGTCGGCAGCTGTTGCCTCATCTGAGCGTCGCAACATATTTGTGTTGACACCTTGTGGACACAGGCAACTTACGCGCAACCCACGGTTGCCATAAGTAATCGAAAGCCATTCGGCGAATGCAAGAGCCGCATGTTTGGTCAGCGAATATGGGGCAGAACCAATAGCGGTAAGCAAACCTGCAGCCGACGCTGTGCTAACAAAATATCCTTGACCAGCCGCTAGCCAATCATCAATCAAATATTTCACGGCCCATCGGTGGGCGTGCACATTGATTGCAAACGATGTGTCCCATGCGTCTTCGGTGGTTGTGAGATCGGTGCCCATCGCCACACCGGCATTCGCATAAAACAGATCAATGAAGCCCAAAAATTCTTTTGACTTCGCAACTAGATCGGCATTTGCCTGCTCAGTGGATAAATCGCACGCAACTGCGAGAGCCGAACTCGGACGCTTGGCATTTAGGTTTGCTACAACTTCGTCTAAAAGTTTTTTATCTCGATCTGCCAACACCACCCGCGCCCCATGTTCATGAAACGCTTCAGCGACTGCCTTGCCGATGCCATTTGCGGCCCCAGTTACGACGGTGTTTTTGTCAATAAGTTCCACATTGTGATGCTAGGCACAAGCGAGCAAGACCCGCGACTCGCATCACTGG
>CAMCZA010000096.1 GCA_945885515.1 Ferrithrix thermotolerans DSM 19514
TCAATAAAAATTCGAATCAATAGATTTCGAGGCGAATCAGGTTCGGTTGGCGAGAGCCATGTCGTGAAATTGCCGTTAAATGTTTCTGCAAATCTCCACGACTCAACAGCCGCGGCGACAACCACCGAAAATATGCCGAGCAAAATCAATTTTTGTTTCGACCAATAAGCGATCACACTGGCGACCAAGAAAAATGCACCATAGTACGGAAGAATTGTTCCTGGCCAAACCCAGTTGATGCAATAGCCGAGAGTAAATAAAAAAAGTCCGCGTCGTGCAAGTCGCCATCGTGTTTCGGTAATCAATTGCTCTGTGTTCGTTGTGCTTGTCATGAGCGAAACGCCCATGCCGGCAACCATTACAAAGCCAACAGGAAATGGATTAGCAAGCACACCATTGAATGGATGCCACCAGCGTTCATAGATTGATGGTTCTGTAGTGCTTAGCGCGCCTGAGAAATTTAAGTAGCCGTGGTAGTTGAGCACAATGATTCCGAATAATGCAATTGTGCGCATCGCATCGATGCTGACTACCCGATTTTCATTTTGGCGATTAGTTGTGTTCACTGACTGGTTTATGTCCAAGTAATACAGTCAGGGTAAACACGCGTGAGTGGTTGTTGCACATCGACATAGTCGCCAACCTTCGGTAATTTGTCGTCGACAGGTATAAACACCATTGAAGTGTGCATGTGCGAGGGCTCGACAAGTTCGAGGCGCTTTTGATTGAAATGAAATGGGCTTAGTTCTGAACCGACCAGATTTACGCCGTGACTTGAGCCAGCACCGATCATTGCGATTGTGCCATCTTGTTTGATCTTGACGTTTCGATATCCAGCGGTGTCACCTTGATTTATAGTTCGAAGGTCAAGTACATCAGCCGTTAGGTGTGTCATTGATTTGTCACCGAGCCAAAGTGCCGTACCTGATCTTGCTCGAATTTTATTTTTGGCGAATTCTTGGCGCAGTTGTTTAATGCCACTTGCGTCAATGTGGCTAACAAACCAAGGTAAGTCAGAAGATATCTGCAGCATCCAATTCTTTATCTCAGTGAGATGGTCGCTCGCGTTGCCATCAAGTGGCGGATGAATTGACCAACCAACTTGGATTAAGCCAGAGTTTGTAATCGCGTCTTTTAAATCGGCGAGTTCGGTCGCGTCGGCGCCGTATCGGTTCATGCTTGATCGAAGTTTGATGATCACCGGTCCGCGCCATGAGTTAAGTCGCAGGTTTGCAACATGTTGAACCGAACCAACTGTCAAGATCGCAGTAGCGGGCAAAGTCTCAGGCAACTCGACACCTGCAGGGGTGAGAACTATCGCGGTGCAAGTTGCAGGCACATCATGTGCTTCAAAAACTGTGCCCACTGCAATTTCTTTGGCAAGCGAAGCAGCGTGCGACATGAGTGTTGATCGTCCAAAACCGTATCCGTTGCCCTTGACAACCGGAATGAGATCTCCAAAACTTTTAGCAGTGTCATGAATATGAAGGTGCCATGACTTCGAGTCAACGCTTAATCGCAGAGTCACTGCAACTAACTTTACAGCCGCTTACTTACTGATTTGGCTTTGTCGTTTAAGCCTGTGTGAGATGGTGCGAAAAACCTCAACGATTATCGTTACACCGAACGCTCCAGCGAATGCAATCAAAAATGCTTTGGTGTGATTATCGGCAAAAGACTTTCCGCCGATGAATCCAAGCAATGATGCGTAAAGCGACCACACACTTGCCGCCACAACCGCCCAACCAATAAACCATTTATGTGGCTGACGAGTAACTCCGCATGAAAGTGTAAGAACTGTTCGTCCCCCAGGGATAAACCGCGCGGTGATCAACAACATTCCGCCGCGTTCATGAATTTGGTCAACTATGTTCGTCATTTGCTTTGCGCCGCGTTCTGTGCGCGTTCGTCGCTTGATCACCCAATCACTTGCCTCACGACCGATTAGATAACTTAGGTTGTCGCCGATAAATGCACCGCTCGCAGCGCAAGCAATGACAAGCGCAATAGAAAGTGAGCCAGAGCCAGCGCTCACGCCGCCGATTATTACAAGTGTTTCACTCGGAACTATCGGTAACACTGAGTCAAAAACGGCGACCGCAAAAATAATCAAATAGAACCAGGGCGATGCCGATGATTCTTTAAGCCATTCGAAAAAAGTATTGACTACTGCAAGCACTGCAAAAACCTTAGTAAGAAACTACGCCGCTATTGGTTGATGAGACTAAATGTTCGGTTCTTCGTGAGATTTCAGACGCCTTAAGTTTGGTAAATGTTTGGCGATAATAAAAGCAACCAGCGCCAATGTCGCGACGATCTCCCAGCGTTCTGCGTTCTCCCATGAAATACCAAAGGGCAATGCAATTGAAATAGTGAGTGATGCGATTGAAGCTTTGCGGGTTGCTTTGGTCAGAACGAACCATGAAGTAAATAAAACTAAACTTGTCAATGGAAACAACATAAACATTCCGCCACCACCACAGGCAACACCTTTGCCGCCTTTGAACTTGCGCGTGATCGGATATGAGTGGCCAAGAATCGCGGCGAATAAACAGACATAAGACAACGGACCTTGTTGTTCTGATGTAAGCACCCAAGCCAGACCAACGGCGAGTGCCGCTTTGGCCATGTCCATTAAAAACACGGCTAGTCCGGTTTTCCATCCGAGATTGCGGATGACGTTGGATGCACCCGGGTTGCCTGAGCCAATAGTTGTGATGTCAAGATTTTTTCGACCCGCAACGATTGCCGCACTTGGAAACGTGCCGAAAAAATATGAAACAACTGTGGCAGCGATTGCGATCAAAATTTCCATTTAATACCCCTGAGATATTGTAATCAAGTTGAATTTGATCGGATGGTTAGAGAGTTAGCGACAAGTTGGATCATCTGGCGGAACAACACCGACTGTCTTTTGCAGTGCTGTTGCAGTCGGAATTGTCGTTGTCGGAATTGTTGTAGGTGTCGTTGACTTTGCGGTCGTTTCTGGCATCGCCAGTGTCGTTGTTGTGGCTATTGCAATTCTTTGGGCCACAAGAACCACCGTTGGATTGTTGATCGTGCGAATCGACGCTTTTTGTGCAGTCAATGGTGCACGGCCTTGAAAGATCGCAAGAACTTGTTTCATTGATTCGGTTTTGATTAGTGGTATCAAGACGGATAACTCGCCGATGCGTTTTGGGTAAGAATCGATTGTGTATGTGGCTACCGTGCGTGTATTGAGATCTCGCATTGCTTGAGCGAGGTCCAACATTCCGCGAGGCGTGAGCTGGTCGTCGGTGATCACATTTTTCAAAGCCGCGTTTAACAAGTCGTTAGCCACGGCGATATTTGACGAACCTTTATCAAGCGCTCGTTGCATTGACCGACGCAAGAAATCTTGCTGTCGACTAATTCGGCCCAGGTCGCCTGTCGGGTCTTCTATCCATTTTTGCGTTGTTGTATCAAAATATCTATAGCCCGATCGTGAGCGAACGTATGCCAGTGCGCGGTCACCGTCAAAATTGACACAACCTGGCTCAGAGACACTGAACCCAGTTTTTTTGTCGCGTGTCGGATACAGAAATGGAACTTTTACGCCATCAACTGCTGTCACAATCTCCTTAAACGCACAAAAATTAACATTTACGTAGTGATCAACCGGAATGCCGAAACTTTTTTCAATGGTCTCAACCAGTCTGTTTGGATCAGTGCTTTTAAATGCTGAGTTGATTCGGTTTTGTCGTGTTGTGCCAGCAATATTTACCCATAAGTCTCTAGGAAACGAGAGAATCGCCGCACGCTTTGAACTCGGGTCAATCCGAATAATCATGATTGTGTCGCTGCGTTCGCCAAGACTTGCGCGGTCGCCGATTCCGCCCGTGGTCGAGCTCTTGGCGTCGGCACATGATCCGTTATCCGAGCCGGTCAATAAAAAGTTTTTTGCGTCAAGACTTTTTGGATCAAGAACTACATCTGAATTAGTTGGTGAATCATTCGCGCTTTGCGTTTGGTCGTCTGGGTTCTCTTGAGAATTGTTCAAGGTAACGATTAGTCGTTGATTAACACGACTGTTGACCCACAACATTCCCAATCCAGAAAATACCAATAAAGTAACGACGAATATATTTAATGACAGTACGAAATAATGCGATCTTGGTCTTGGACCAAATTTTGGTTTAGATATCAACCTTCGCAACATGCACTATTTAGGTTAGTGGAGTAGCAAGAGTTACCTGTGCGACAATATCTTGAGTCGTTGTCTGCGAGGCAGAAATCACAAATTTTATTTCTTGCAATGCTCCAGCATTACGCAAGTCAAGAATATTTGCTTCCAATAGATCAATCGTTGCACTTGTTGTCGTAACAACAAGTTGTGAAACTTCAGCGCGCTGCGAAACCTTTGCTTCTGTTTTGGCACGCCGCACCGCTGCAAGCACAACGCAAGTTGCGTCAAGTAACGCACTTGCTTCATCTGCAGCATCAAAGTCGGCAAGAGTCTCTTGAGTTGTTGGCCAGTTCGCCAAATGAATTGAGCCTGACTCTAACCATGACCAAACCTCTTCAGTAGCAAATGGCAACATCGGCGCAAGCAATCGTTGCAAAATACTGAGCGCTCGGTGCAGAGAACTGCGTGCCGACGATGCATCGTGTGTCTCGCCGTAGGCACGAGTTTTTACCAATTCAACATAATCATCACAGAACCACCAGAAAAATGCTTCAGTGCGTTCGAGCGCTCGGGCGTAATCAAATTGCTCGAGGGCAAGTGTGGCTTCTTCAACTACTGCAGCCAAGCGAATTAGCATTGCATGATCAATCAAATCAGTCGGCTTTGAATCCGGGGCCAACTCTCCGGCACCAAGAACAAACTTCGTCAAGTTCAGAAGCTTGGTTGCTAATTTGCGCCCGACTTTCATTTGTTCTTCGCTAAAAGTTGTGTCAACACCAGGTCGTGCGCACGCAGCCCAATATCGCACGGCGTCGCTGCCGTATTGATCAAACAAATCTGACGGCGTTACAACATTGCCTTTTGATTTCGACATCTTTTTGCGATCTGGGTCAAGAATCCAGCCAGACAACGCGGCGTTCTTCCATGGTGCTTGATTGTGTTCGAAGTTTGAACGAACCATCGTGGCAAACAACCATGTGCGAATAATGTCGTGACCTTGTGGTCGAACATCCATCGGAAAAATTCGTTCGAACAAATCGTCACCATCAATCCATCGCCCAGCAATTTGCGGAGTCAAAGATGAAGTCGCCCAAGTGTCCATGATGTCGGGGTCACCAACAAACCCGTTGGCTAGCCCGCGTTGCTCGGCGACAAAACCAATTGGCAAATCTGTACTCGGGTCAATTGGCAATTGATCTTTAGTTGGCACCAGTGGAGTGTCATAAATGATTTCGCCGTGCGCATCAAGGCGATACCAAAGCGGTATCGGCACACCAAAATATCTTTGTCGGCTTACTAGCCAGTCGCCGTTTAAACCGCCGACCCAGTTTGCATAACGGTGTTGCATGAAATCCGGGTGCCAAGTGAGTTCGTCACCGCGTGCAAGCAACTTATCGCGAAGCGCTTGATCGCGACCACCATTACGTATATACCACTGGCGACTCGTAACAATCTCAAGTGGCCGATCGCCTTTTTCATAAAACTTAACTGCATGAGTAATCGCTCGTGGCTCATCGATGAGTTCGCCAGTTTCACGCAATATCTCAACGGTCAATGTTTGCGCTTGCTTTACAGTTTTGCCGGCAAGTCGCGCATATTGCAGCTTTGCCTTATCAGACATTATTGCTGGAGCATCTGCAACGAATCGTCCGTCGCGTCCGATTGTTGGGCGAGTGTT
>CAMCZA010000097.1 GCA_945885515.1 Ferrithrix thermotolerans DSM 19514
ATCCCGAGACTGACGACCTGTTCGTACGGCGAGTCGGCCAAAGTCGCGTCTACCCCGATTAAAGCAACAGTCAGCGCAGCAGCGGCGGCGAACCCGACTGCGAGCGCTTCGAACACCGAAATATTTGACATCCTGCGAGTCAACGCAAGCACTCCACCGATACCTAAAGTTTTACCAACAACAATTGCAAGAATTGTGACGAAAATAAGATTTGCCGGGGCACCGTCTGGCACCCGCACCGGAATCATCGTGTGCAGGAATACGAAAATTGGCAATAACAGCGCTGCAACCCAGGGGTGAATTGCTTCTTCAACTTTCTCGGCAACCGATGGATTGTCTGGATCAAAATGTGGCACGACAAAACCAACCGCGAATGCCCCCAGCGATGGATGCAAGCCGGCTTGCAACATCAGCCACACGATCAGCGCCGTAGTTGCGAGCGTGTAGATCCGACCAAAATTAAATTTACGAATAGACCACGCAAAAAAAGCAACGACCACAACAACTGCGAGAACAAAAACCACATTCGGACTCTCGCCCGTTGTGGCTAGCGCCAAGACTCCGCCTAGGTCGTCGAGAACAGCAACTGTCAACAACAGCGCACGAATCACATTGCGAAACAAACCGAGTGCAGTGACTGCCGAAGCGATCGCGATATCAGTTGCAACAACGGCCACCCACCCATCGCGGGCCGCAGTCGGCGCAAGCGAAACAAAAATCAATGCGGGCAGCAGCATGCCACCAGCGGTGGCCATCAATGCAACGCGCAGAGTTACTCCAGACAAAACTCCGCTAGCAAACTCACGACGCAACTCAAGACCGACCAAAAGAAAGAAACCACCGATTGCCACTTCGCTAACCAACTCAGTGAAACTGTTGTGCAAATAAAATTCGCCAAATGTTGCCAGCAACACACCAAGAACGGCGGCACCAAAAATTAGACCGGCTGCACGCACTTCAACGGCAACAAATCTCTCCAAAAACCCAACCGGGTTAAATGCCTTGCGTTCCATTCTGAAATTATTTATTGTTGATTACGAATAATCATTGCGTGTTCGAGAAGTGCCGGAGTTGCAGCGGCAATTGGCGTACGGCGGTGCGAATGTTGTTGCACGATTAAATCGCGACCCTGATGCTCGACGATCATCGCCCCCGCCTCTTGGCAAATTAACGCACTGGCCAAATAGTCCCAAACACCATGAGAATTAAAATCAATCCACATATCAATCACACCATCTGCGACCAAACAAATGTCTAACGCAGCCGCTCCGAGTGAACGAAACTGTCCCCATTTTGGGCGCTGTTTTGGAATGCCAGAGATTCCGACGAGAGCCTGACCCAAGTCAACACACGAACTTGGCCGCATTGCTTCACTGTTGTGAAACGCTCCTCCACCAACAGTTGCCCAGTAAGAATCGTTTTGCATCGCCTGATTAACAACGAGCCCAGCACGCATCCCGTTTTTATCAATTGCGCACAATGCCGTTGCATACCATGGCACACCACGACTTGCATTTGTAGATCCATCAAGCGGATCCATTACGACGCAAATGTCATCATCTCCAAACGTGCCAGTGATTTCACTTTCTTCGGACAACACAGCCACGCCAGCACCATGCAAAACCTCGAGGGCCGCTGCGTCAGCGCGCAAGTCAACCGAATACTGTGTGTCGCGCAGTCCGGACAACGACCAATCTTTGTTTGCCCGCAACACGATTGAAACTGCATCTGCGGTTTCGCGCAACACCGCCAGAATTGATTCGTTTGTGCTTGATTTAGATAGACGCGTCATTAATTTCCTTTGCGATCAGACTAATTGCCCGAGCCATTCGCGAAAGGGCATTCACATTGTGACACTTGGACAATGCTTCAAGCCCTAGTCTTAAAGGGGTGAAATCAGCATTGCGCAGTCTGATTGACGAGTCAGTCACAATCATCCGCGAAGTCGCAGCAGAATTTGAACGCCCAGCGATGCTGTTCTCAGGTGGCAAAGACTCCGTGGTGATGTTGCACCTAGCAGCGCGTGCATTCAGCCCTGCCCGGGTTCCGTTCCCGGTGATGCACATCGACACTGGACACAACTTTGCCGAGGTAATCGAGTTTCGTGATCGTGCAGCGCGCGATCTTGATGTTCAACTGATCGTCGGCTCGGTGCAGGCATCAATTGATGCCGGTCGAATGCAAGATGCAACTGGGCCGCGTGCGAGTCGCAACCCGCTACAAACTGTGACTCTGCTCGACTCAATAAAAGAACACAAATTTGATGCCGTGTTCGGTGGCGCCCGCCGCGACGAAGAGCGCGCACGCGCCAAAGAACGCGTCTATTCGCATCGCGACGCATTCGGTCAGTGGGACCCAAAAACACAAAGACCAGAACTTTGGGGGATATACAACGGTCGGCACAAAGCCGGCGAACACTTCCGCATTTTCCCGATCTCGAATTGGACCGAACTTGATATCTGGCAATTCGTCGCCGACTACAACATTGATCTGCCGAGCATTTACTATGCGCACCGCCGTCAAGTCTTTCGCCGAGACAATATGTGGATGGCAGTTTCTCCATTTTTGCAACCAGAACCAGGCGAAACAGTGACCGAAGAACTTGTTCGGTTTCGTACCGTAGGTGACGCAACTTGTACGGCAGCGATTGAGTCAAGTGCGACGACAATCCAACAAGTGATCGCCGAAACCGCGGCTGCACGAATAACGGAACGCGGTGCGACTCGTGCCGACGACAGAATCTCAGAAGCTGGAATGGAAGACCGCAAGCGAACGGGCTATTTCTAATGGAGCGCCTGCACTTTGCAACCGTCGGTTCAGTTGATGACGGCAAATCAACTTTGATCGGTCGTCTACTTTACGATTCAAAAAGTATCTTTGAAGATCAACTAGAACACATCGAAGCAGTCAGCAAGCGCCGCGGAGACGACTATGTCGACTTGTCGCTTCTAACTGACGGCCTGCGAGCCGAACGCGAGCAAGGCATCACGATTGATGTCGCCTATCGATATTTTGCAACACCAAAGCGCAGTTTTATTATTGCCGATTGCCCCGGCCATATTCAATACACCCGCAACATGATCACCGGAGCTTCGAATGCTGATCTAGCGATTGTTCTTGTTGACGCACGTACTGGCGTGGTTGAACAGACGCGCCGACACAGTTTGCTTGTCTCTCTGCTGGGCGTGCCCCACTTAGTTATTTGTGTCAACAAAATGGATCTCGTTGAATACGACTCGGCAGTGTTCAACAGAATTCGCGAAGAGTTTGAAGGTTTCGCATCGCGACTTGACTTGAGGGATGTAACTTTCTTGCCAATCAGCGCACTTGCTGGCGACAATGTGGTCAGTCGCTCGGCGAACATGCCATGGTTCGAGGGCCCAACACTTTTGCATCATCTTGAAAATATCTACACCGCAAGCGATGACAACCGCATTGACACACGGTTTCCCGTGCAATATGTGATTCGTCCGCAACGCGCCGACACACTTGACTATCGCGGATATGCAGGGCGAGTTGCCGGTGGAATGTTGCGCGTCGGCGATGACATCATGGTTTTACCATCAGGACTGACGAGCACGATCACCGGTATCGACTCACCAGATGGGCCAGTCGAACAAGCCGAACCTGGTCAAGCCGTGACTGTGTTGTTGAAAGATGATCTTTCAATAACCCGTGGCGACATGCTGTGTCGTCCAAACAATCGCCCGCGAACCTCGCAAGAATTAGAAGCAATGTTGTGCTGGATGGATGACGCCGCACCGTTGCAATTAGACAAGATCTACACGGTTAAGCACACAACAAAACTTGCGCGTGGAAAAGTTTCAAATGTCCTGTATCGATTGGATATTTCAAATCTGCATCGTGAAACCGAAATTAACGAGTTGAAATTTAACGAGATCGGTCGCGTCACCTTGCACACGACAAGCCCGTTGTTCTTTGATGACTACCACCAGAACCGTACAACTGGCTCATTTATTCTCGTTGATGAATCGTCTGGGCAAACCGTCGCTGCTGGCATGTTGCTCTCGCCACGATCCTAAACTTGTAGTCACTAGTGAGAAGAGCAAAATGAACCAACCCATATGGCATGAACCAGGTGTGACCAGATCGCAGCGCTGGAACAAACATGGACTGGCTGGCGCAACAGTTTGGTTAACTGGGTTCTCTGGTTCAGGAAAATCAACTATCGCCAACGAACTCGCGCGAGAACTCTTAAACACGAGTCGACTTTCATATATTTTGGACGCAGATAATGTTCGCCACGGGCTCAACTCTGATCTCGGCTTCAGCGACGAAGATCGCGCCGAAAACATCCGTCGAATGGCCGAAGCCGCATGTCTTTTTGCTGATTCTGGTGTGGTCGCAATCGTGCCGATCATCTCGCCGTTTATCACCTCACGCGCCCACGCTCGCAAGATTCACGACGACCGAGGTTTGAAATTTATTGAAGTACATGTTGCGACATCACTCGCAGAGTGCGAACGGCGTGACACCAAAGGTTTATATGCCAAGGTTCGTAGCGGACAAATGTCAAGTTTGAGTGGGGTCGATAGCCCGTATGAGGCGCCGAAATCACCAGATGTAGTCGTCGGCACGAACGACGAGACACTGCAACAATCGGTTGCGCTGATCTTGGCAAAACTACTCGTTAAAGCCGGTTCATGAAAGTGAATCAATAACAATGGTCAGCGAGAAAGACTTCCCTCTCAAACCGTTTGCTGGCTTCTTGCTCGTCGCACCAAGTTTAAAAATTATGTATTGCCCGACTACCAAAGTTGCGTGCAGCAGTATCAAAATGTTGCTGGCCAAAGCAAGTGGAAGTTACGACCAGTCGCGACTTGATCGGTTGATCAGCCCACACATGGCCCGCTCGCAAACAATCCATGAACTCGGCGTAAGTGGATTAACCAAGATCATTGACATGAAGGCTAAACAGATCGACGAAATTTTGCATTCACCAGATTGGCTTCGTGTTTATGCAACACGTGATCCATTGTCTCGCGCCTACTCGGCATGGGAGAATCGAATTTTCTCGCGAGCACCAGGCACACCAGAAATGGCAATCGAACTTTGCCAAGATCAACTAGTTGACGGACGCATCAACATCACCGAGAGTTTTGCGTTATTTGCCAAAATGATCTCAGAACAGACGGACGAATTTATGGAAGATCATCACTTCTTGCCGCAGTCACATATCGTGCACCCAGACAAGTTCAACTACAACATGAATGTTCGTGTTGAACAACCAGCCGAAATGCAGACACTGGTTGACGAAGTCAACCGTCGCGCTGGTACTGCACTAACCCTTGAGCGACACAATGTTGGCTTTGGAATCAAACTCGACCAAGTATGTGATCAACATACGGCGAACCGATTGCAAGCCGTCTACCAAATGGATTACGAATCGTTCAAATTTGAGACCCGCACGTTTCCTGCGACAATTGCACCACTGGTGTTGAGCGCCACTGAAACAGCGATGCTGCGAGGCTTTCGTGCATCAATTGAACGACTGCAGGCTGTCTCGTTCACCGCACGGTCGCTGACTGGTTTTCGTTTCGGCTGGCGACAGATATATAAATCAATTGTCCGTAACGCATCTTTTGGCAAAAAATACAACGATCCACAAAATCTGTTCTGGTAACTGCTGATGACCGATATTAAAACTTCGCCAGCCAAAATCGGCATTATCACCGTTTCAGATCGTGCTTCGGCTGGGGTCTACAAAGATCTAGGTGGCCCGGCGATACACGAATATTTCACCAAACATCTCTCATCGTCTTGGCAACCAGTTGC
>CAMCZA010000098.1 GCA_945885515.1 Ferrithrix thermotolerans DSM 19514
TATGAGTTCATGATTGATTCAACTTCTTTGAAATACGGAACATAGTCCATCCCTTTATATATATGAACTGCGATATACGCAGATTCTCGATTACTCGCTGTACTTAGCGGAATCTCATCTGGGGCTGTAAAGCGAACCTCAACAGGAAAATTCAGGAAGAACCCACTATCTGCGACCATTCTACGGACACGATTGAGCGCTTCGGCGCATGCTGCACGAGGAATTGCATATTCCATCTCGTAGAACTTCACAATTCGCTTGCTGGCGAAAATCTTGAAACTTGAATTAGAGAATTCATTTCGTCCCGATGCTGGCAATGCCTTAGCCAGTTTGGGTATTAACGATGGTTTGGCACGACCGAGCATGCACACAGCACCGAATGCGTAGTTTTCCATCAGTGTTTTGGCATACCAATGTGACATCTTCCCCATTGGATTAATTTGCTCATTATTGCGATTATTGCGCTTCGTGAGCGCCCAACCCGTGTGTGGTACCCAAAAGAACTCAAAGTGGTCGTTCTCACCAATGTGCTTATCGAGATTAGTGAGCACATCATCCACGCGCATTGGTTCTTCAATAACCGACAGATTAAAGGCCGGTACTACCTTGAGCGTTACCGAACTAATTAACCCAAGTGCACCGAGACCAACGCGCGCGCAATTGAACAGATCTTGATTCTCGTTTGCTGAACAGTCCACAATTTCGCCGTTGGCAAGAACTATTCGCAACCCCAAAACTTGGGCGGCAATGCCAGTAAATTTGGCTCCCGTACCGTGAGTCGAAGTTGAAATCGCACCTGCAATTGTTTGATATGCAATGTCACCAAGATTCTGCATCGCTAAACCATTGCGATCCAATATTTCATTAAGCACGGCTAGTTGCATTCCTGCTTGCACGGTCACGGTTTGCGCAACTTTGTCAATTGCGATCAATTCACCATATTTCGATAAATCAACAAGTTGTTGCTCGGCTAGTGCGATACCGGTGAAACTGTGACCAGAGCCAACCGCCTTCACTCTCTGAGAGTTTTTAGCAGCATTAAAGATCAACTGTTGAAGTTGATCCTCTGTCTGGGGTTTACTTTGCGAGACTGCATCTGTTCGCTGATTGCCTGCCCAATTAGACCACCGAATCGTGTTGTTGTTCTTTTCAGGCACCCACTTAGGCTAGCGATGAACGCCTGGCCGAATACAGATGCCTTACTCCGACGACAAATAGCACTAGTGCGAGAACCGTACCGAGATTGCTCAACATATGAAAACCAAATGCTTTGCGGATGAAACCACTTGAGAATCCAGCTAGTCCCCCGCAAAAACTCATCAGCAAATCGGCCGCGCCTTGCACTGTTACTCGAGATGTATCGGGCACTGACTCGACTAACAAACTAGAACCCCCAATTAAACCAAAACTCCAACCCAATCCAAGAAGCCATAATGATGGCCAGAGTAAATTTGCAGATTCGCCAGCGATCGCCGCAGTGATCGTTGCCGCAACTAACAAAACGCCACCAACAGATATCGACTGCAGTTTGCCTTTGTGATCAGCAAATTTGCCAACAAGTGGACTGAATGCATACATACCTGCAATATGTAAAGAGATAATGTAGGGACTCACATCTTCGTTGCCATGCAACTTAAGATGCACTGGCGTCATTGTCATCACAGCGACCATTGTGACTTGTGAAATTACCATCGCCAACAATGCAACTCGAGCGTTGCGAATGCTCGAGATAACTCGCAACGCGGCAACCAAATTTGGTGTTCGCACGGCGTCACCTTGCTGCGAACGTAATCCCCCACTTACTTCAAGGGGATCTGGGCGAAGCCGAATTGCGACATTGGCTAGGGCAAAAACGAAGAAGCATGCCGACGCGATCCATGGACCTGTGTAGGTGCTCCAGCCAAACATATCTTCACCAAGTTGCTCAGCAGGTTTAACTAAAACCGGTCCGAAGACAGCACCAAATGTCGAGCCGAACAAAATGTAACTCATCGCTTGACTACGTTGGTGTGGTGCAGCCAGATCCATTGCGGCATATCGACTTAATAAATTCGAGGCTTGACCTGAGCCGTAGAGAAATAGACCAAGTATGAAAATTGGCAACGAACTTTGATTTACTCCGAAACCCGCAACTAATCCGCCGACAATGGCCAACGAGTATCCATATTGCAAACCCACTCGTCGTCCTTTACGACTCATCACTCGCGCTAAAACTTGTGACATAAAAGCCGAGCCCATTGTGAAAGTTGCACTAGACACGCCACCCCATGGTGTTTCTTGTCCCAAAATATCTTGAATTACAAAGGCACCGACAGTAACGGCTGCCGACAACGCTGCCGCTGCTACAACCTGCCCTGACACGAGCACCCGCAGGGTGCGCTTCTGCAACGCAACAACATCGACTTGCGCATTAATCATTTGATTGCCGACACGGCCAAAGCCTAGTCGTCATGACTTCTTGACTTACAGCAGTCGTACGAATGCACGAGACACCAACATCTACAAGTCGGAGGTTCCTCTCTGCAATTTCGCAGTCATTTCTCCTCAATCCCAAACCGATCTTCGCGCTAATTCATACCGTTGAACTCTTCGCCCCTAAAACATTCGACACTACTCGTCGCAGCTATAAACAATTTTAAAAAACTCTCACAGATCCATTATTCTGTTGACACGACCCGAAGATTAAGCATCGCAGCTGGAACACCTTCAAACATCTTCATTGTCTCAACCGTTGGTTGATTCCGTGACAGCACAATTACTGGAATGTCATCACGATAAGGGGTCTCACGAACAGGTCCAGTCTTTTTGAAATAAAGAGATATTTTCGTATACTCTTCCGGCTGGAACCAAGCAAGATATTTAGCGCCACTTGAGGGATACTCAATACCAGTTAATGTCTGCATAAATCTATTGCAGGTATAAATTTCGTAGTTAATAGAAGTCCAATCTGGGTCGACACAGACTACGATCGCATCTGGCTTATCGGTGATAGCTTCATTCGCAAGCTGATACCACCAGGACTCACTAACTTCTGTATATCTCAAAAATGGGGTAAGACCAAAAACAACAAGAAAAGACGCTAAAACACCTGCTTCAAATATGCGAGATGACGACGAATTATTTTTTAAATCAACAACACATAACACCAGCGGCAACCAAGCAAATTGTCCAACCACTGCAAGCATCGACTTATTGGCTGCATACATCGGCTCATAAAGTGGTCCTACGAATCTTGACATTGCATATATAACCAGTGCGTACCCAAATGACGCAAGAGCAAGAAAAACTAGACCGTCAAAAATTTCTGCGTGTAACAACGCTGAAATATTGCTTTGAATTCGCTTGATCGCACTACGATGAAAAAGAAATCCAAGCAACAACAAAAAACATACTGTCGACGCCTGATTGGAACTAACTCCTAAAAACGCTAATCCAATCAGTACAACGAAGGCAATTATACTGATCGATTTCACATACATTGGTTCCTTGCCAGGAAATTCGGAAGCCTCCGAGTGGGCTTTTGACATAAGTCGTATTGCTAACCGTGCCAGCGAAAAAACTATCAATAGCAATATTAGCCAAACTGCCTCCAGTGGTACCGCCCAAACTCCTCCACCTTCATCAAGTCCGCTATAACGCTTCGACAAAAATCTGAAAGCAAAAAAACCAAAGCCAATAAGGGCCACGAATAATAAAGGTGAAAACTTTGATTTCAAAAGCCTTCTTAGCGGGATATTTCGCCATGCGGCGTTGAATACCAGTAACAGGCTCACTAGCGAGATCGGAATCCAAGGATTGTAACTTCCGACTAATGCCCAAGAGAGCGATGTACAGATAACGATATGAAATATCCTGTGAGTTTTTTGTGATCTTGATGCCAGTTGAATTAATGAGATCACCAACGCTAATACCGCGCAATTTAACAGAAGTTGAGAAAAATGACCCACAGCTTGAGATGCACGAAAAAAAAGAACAGCTTGGACTACCAAACTGATTGTAATTAAAAAACTTAGATAACCTAATCGGAACCGCTGGAAAACTAAACGAATAATTTTAAATGTTAGAAAGACACTACTAATGAGCGTAAACACATAAGCATTAGAAACAATATTCATAGACAACAGAAGCGATTCATTTCCAAGACCCGACATGTTAGAGGTTAAGGCAGTAGCGCCATTCAGCATAAACTTTAAAAAATATTGCAATTCTCGAGTATCAAGCGACGTAACCAACCTCAAACCTCCACCGCGTAACACTTTGACAATTGGTGTCAGCCAAGCCTGATTGTCTTCACCTTTGAGAAACCCGAAGTTCTCGATTCGTCCTCTAGGGACAATCCAATAAAAACTCACCATACTTATCCCAAGGATGAAACCATCAGATTGTCGATAAAACTCTCGGTTATTCCGAGTCTCGGATTTTTCTCGATGAACTAACAAGAGACAAATCCAAAGAAACAAAATTGATATAGCCGAATATAAAGGACTAAGTTCTCCACCTAAAAGATAATTCGTGATCAAAAAAAGCAAAGCTGCAACGGCAGCTCCCTGCCAAAGTGCAACAATTGCGTCTATAAAATTACCAACAACTACTACTGCAACAACTAACACGAGTGAAATTATGAATTGCTTGATCCATGGCAGATCAAACAAAAAACCCGTGAGGAAAGGAAGAATTATAAAATTGATAAATTTGGGGATTGAAAAATTTTTAGTTGCTTGGTCTAACTGCTTCATCATTTTGAAACTACAAACGGTATTTCAATTCTTACATCCGAGATAGCGCCCCTTTGAAGCGATTCAGGGTCCATATATGGAGTTGAGTACGAGGCGGGAATCTCATCGGACACCATCAAGCGAAATCTAAATAAAAGTGTGAATTCGCTTTGGTCGTAGTCCGGGTATTGAAATTGAACAGCCAACCTCTGACGATCGCCATTGGCATCGGAATATTTAAGAATCCCGTATGCGACATCACTGCCGAAAAAGTCTGAAAATGCTCGGTAGATATTTCCTTGATGCATCACTCGACGATCGAGTTTGCCATTGACTAAAATTCGGGAAAATGATTCTGGATTTCGCAATTCAAGTACGAATAAAGGAAATCCGCCGTCACTTATCATCCCCCGCTTTGCGAGTTCAACAAGTGTTGAGCCATCTCCGTAGTCCGAGATCGGCGGTGATGTGAAATTTACGATCGCACGCTCTCGTATGGATCTTTCAGCTGAGATATCAAATTTCTCCAAACCAAATATTAACAACACAACAGAAAGGATCGCTGACCAGCTTATAAAAAACACTCGATCATAGATAGTTGCGATCCGAGACAATTGCGAATCAGACAATACAAATACCACAAGATTGAAGATTACGACAAGATTTTATGAGTCAAATCATACACCGGATTGACTAGCCAATGAGTTGCAAATCTACGAGATGCTTTTCAAGGAAGGCCGCAATTTGTCTATTGCCTTCAGCGTTCGCATGATGCCAATCAAAATACGGGGTCGTTTTCAAATTATTCATCGCTGCTGTCGCATCACCGTGATATTCGTATGTTGATATTACGGGTCGAAATCTTGAATATAAATCGCGTACCACCACACTGAGTTCACTTCCATATAACTTGCCAAGATCGTTGTCGTATGCTGACGGTGGGTTTCGCGTGAAAAGATTCGCCTGCAACACTGGAACTAAAAATGCTCCTGCCTTATCGGTGATCGCCTGGGCATCATCCATTGACTTCTGAAATTTTTGAACCGCATCCAACTTTGATTGCTCCGACACCTCTAT
>CAMCZA010000099.1 GCA_945885515.1 Ferrithrix thermotolerans DSM 19514
ATACCGATGGTTTTGTTGCCGCCGACTTTTGTTTTCGTGCTCGCCGGTTTTCTGATGGGCGCAATTTGGGGTCCGTTTAACCCGCTTTGGAATACGCTGATTCAAAATCGGGTACCTGCCGAAATGCAAGGCCGGGTTTATGGCGTGCAGATGTCTGCGCTTCACGCCGCTCCGCCAATTGGCCAAGTTGTTGTTGGTCTGGCCGTCGAGGGCTTTGGTTTGCAGCAAACTTTTGCCGTAATTGCCGTGCTCTTCGTCGCCGTGGCGCTACTCACGATGTCTCTTCCCGCACTGCGAGACCTCTCGCACGACTCAAAACAGATTTTAATTAACAACTAAACCGTTCAACTTCGTTATGCCTCATGAAACTTAGACCTAAGACTCATTGATTCGAATCTATAGCTACTGCTTTTAACCTGAAGTTGATATTAGATAAGACAGTACAATTTGGATATGAAAATCGGCATCCAAATTCATCCACAAAACACAACAATGAAGGCAATGCGTGACACTTGGTTGCACGCCGATGCCTTAAAAGTCGACAGCATCTGGGTGTGGGATCACTTCTACCCGCTGTATGGCGAGCCTGACGCATCACACTTTGAGGCTTACACGCTGTTAGCGGCGATTGCGGCCGAAACTAAACATGCCACAGTTGGTGCGCTGGTTACTTGCTTTACATATCGCAATCCGCAACTGCTGGCCGATATGTCTCGAACGATCGATCACATTAGTAATGGACGATTTATTCTCGGCGTGGGTTCGGGTTGGTTTGAACGCGACTACACCGAATACGGTTACGAGTTCGGCACTGCGGTTGGTCGCTTGAAGATTCTTGAACAGGGATTACCTGTGATCAAACAGCGTCTCGCGAAGTTAAACCCTGGCACCGTAAACCCGAAAATGCCGTTGATGATTGGTGGCAGTGGCGAGAAGTTCACCTTGCGGTTGGTGGCTGAGCATGCTGACATGAGCAACGTGTTTGGACCGGCCGAAAATGTTCGCAAAAAAAATGAAGTGATTGATCAGTGGTGCGCCAAAATCGGGCGAAATCCAAAAGAAATTGAGCGAACAGTTGCGATTAATCCAGAGGATTTAGAGATTGCCGACGAATTTGCTGCGGCAGGCGCAGATCACCTGATCGTGATGGGTCGCCCACCAAAAGACGGCTGGCCCGACGACTCGCGCTTCAACTTTGCCCCCCTCGAAAAATACCTCGCCAAACACGGCCGCTAGTTTTTACTGCTGCCCTTGCTAGCTATTTAGTTAAGAGTTATTTCGCTGAATTTGTTAGTGCTTGAAACGAGCCTTCGGCGACGATACGCGCATCTTCGATGCGGTAGAGGCGATCACAATGTTGCACCGTCGAGAGTCGGTGGGCAACAATCAATATTGTTTTAAATCCTTGCAGTGCTCTAATTGCACTCATTACTTCGGTTTCAGTTTCAATGTCAAGGCTACTAGTCGCTTCATCTAACACAAGTACTTGAGGTTCGTGGTACAGCGCTCGGGCAATGCCAATTCGTTGTCGTTGCCCACCCGAAACTCGCACCCCACGCTCGCCAACAATTGTGTGTGTCTTGTTTGGTAACCCATCAACAAACTCCCAAAGTTGCGCCGACCGAAGTGCGCGCTCAAGTGCACCTTCGTCAACTTCGTCTTCAGCGATACCAAAAGCAACATTACGGCGCACTGTGTCATCAGTTAGATAAATAGCTTGAGAGACATAACCAATTGTTGACTGCCACTCAAGGTTATGTTTGTGCATTTCTACGCCATCGATCAATAATTCACCAGAAGTCTGTGGGAGTAGACCCAATACGACATCAACGAGTGTGCTCTTGCCAGCCCCTGAAGGCCCGATGAACCCGACAGTTTCTCCCTTGCGCACAACGATATTTACATCGCGCAAACTCGGCGTAACCGTGTTTGGATAATTGAAAGTTAAATTTCGCATCTCAACTTTGTCATTGAAAACAATTTGAGTCTTAACTATATTTTCCTGTGACTTGATGTATTCAAATTCGGCAAAAACTGAAGCCACTGCAGGTTGCGAATAGCGAATTGAATTAACGAGAATCAAGACGTTATTTATGGCTGGGACAAATCGCCATGTTGCGATTACAAATAAGCCAAGTAACGGGATAATTCGATCAGGTGGCCGACTTTGCCAAACCATTACCCAGACGACTACTGTCAAACCAGACATTGCTAAAAGTTCAGTCCACATTGGACCGATTTGCCTAAGTATTCCATAGCGCAAACTAGCCTTTTGAACAACTAGATTTTGGTTTTCGTATTGAGAAGAGAAATCTTCTGCCCGACCCAGAACCTTGATATCTTTTACTCCACCAAAACCTTGCAATAGATACCGAGTAAGTGGTGCTTCAATGTTTTGGCGTTGCTGACCGAACCTATTTACATATGGTTTCGTGACCTTTGTATACAACAGCGTCCCAGCAATTAAAATAGTGGCCGTCGAGATCGCTGCAACTGGCTCGGTATAAAACATCAGGACTAAAACTGCTCCGCCCAATAAGATCTCTTGTGTTAGAGCCGTAAAGCCAGAGATTAAACCGATCGTCATACCAACTTCTCGTTGAACCGAATTCAACAAATCCGATGAGTTTCTTTGCAAGTGAAAAGTATAAGGCCGAGTCAGAAACGACCTGAATAACATTGAAGTCATATATTGCGAAGTGAAGTTATTGAAATTAGATGAGAACCAGTTGAAAAATAACTTGTAGATGTTCTTTACGAAAAAAGCAACGACGATGCACAGCACAGCAACCCCGACCATTGTGCCGACCGCACGAATCCCAAGCACATTAAACAGTGGCTGCAAAACCGAACCGCTATTGCCGGTTGTCGCCTTGCTCATCGTGGTCATCACTGGGATCACGAGACCGATTCCGAGCGCTTCAAGGGCTGTACCGACAAACCCAAGCAACATCACAACTGGGATCCGAACCTTCGATCTCTGCGGGTAAACAGACCAGGCCTTACGGATCGTGTCAGCTTTGATTAGTTTAAACATTGGCTACAAACTACTTCAGATAGACACATTCACTAGGACGAATCTAGTTGCGTTGACAAACTCACCCTTGTGCTGACGGGAGCCAGCAACCATCGACGCGGTGTGACCGATGGCGCAATTGATGGGCTGGAGCTTAAACAAAATTAGCACCAACGAACTTGCACTTGTAATGCAGGGGAAAATAAAAGAGCCGCCGGAGTAAACCGGCGGCTCTAAAATTATTAATTCGAATTATCAAGATGCGGAAAACCGCTTCTTAGGCTCGGAGTCCTTTGCCAATCATCGAAATAACCGCATCCTTCATTGGAACCATGCCCATGATGATTGCGCCGCTTCCGATGTAGCCTCCCCAGCCACCCCAGCCAGGAAGAGTGACGCCCCAATATTCGAGGGCGTTGTAATCCAGAACTGCCATCATCAAAATGCTGACGACAAGAGTCCAGTTAGCCCCAATAATCGGGAGCTTCTTAATCATTGCGCTTACTCCGACTACGCCAAGAACCGAATCAACTACGGTCGTGACTACGCCGAGCAAGATTGCCAGGAGAACGAGTTCTCCAAAGTTTGCCCAAAATCCTGTACCCATTTTAAATTCTCCTTTTTCTGCAAGAGGATTCTTGCAATTGGAAATTTACACCTCTCAAATAAACAGTGTGTGATACCCCATAGAAAGGCGTATTTACGCCATTTTGCGTGACGCTCGACACCTTATTGGCCCAAACCGACCACGAGAAATTCACGAATAAAACTCGCAAACTATCGAGGTATCTAGACCCCCAGCCGGCCCAATACCCCGACTAGCCAACTAGCCAAAACCGACATAGTCTCGCCTGATGACAATTGATGCATCTGAGACTCGGGCCAAGTTCAAATCTTTTGGCGAATCCACGAAACAAGATTGGGACAACATCATGGTCCAACTTCAAGTTACGCAATCGCGCGTCGCCGACCACATCATCCAGCAACTTGACCATTTGCGACACGACTTCGGCGGCTTTCCCGTCAACCGTCTCGAGCATTGTCTGCAAACTGCAACTATGGCCCAACGCGACGGCCGTGACGATGAATATGTTCTGTGCGCACTGATCCACGACATCGGCGACAACCTCTCGCCATACAACCACGCGTCAGTCGCCGCGGCGATTTTGTATCCAGTTGTGTCGCCAGCAAACCATTGGCTAGTTGAGCACCACGGAATCTTTCAGGGTTATTACTTTTGGCAACATATTGGATTAGATAAGGACTCGCGTGAAAAGTTCCGCGATAGCGAATTTTTTGACTACACCGCCGAGTTTTGCGCGAAGTACGACCAAGTTGCATTCGACGTCGACTACAAGAGCGAGCCACTCAAGCATTTTGAGCCACTGATTCGTCAATTTTTTGCCCCGCGCGAACGCGACGGCGAATTAATTAACTAGCTATTCAACGAGAGAGCCGCTTGCGAGGCGCAAATAAAATGGGGCTTTTTTAGTTTGCGAGGCGCAAATAAAATGGGACTTTTTTAGTTTGCGCAGGAGCGACGAATTGCGTCGGCAAGTTGCGCGATTGCCAAATAGCCGTCGTCAAGAAAAGCCGACCGGGTGACGAATGCATGAATCTGACCGAAATACCGAACACAAGTCGTCGGTACGCCTAACTCGCTGAGCCGCTTTGCATATTGTTCACCCTCATCGCATAGCGGGTCGTACTCGGCGGTAATCATAAATGTTGGCGGCATCCTGGCTAACACTGCATCGCTGGCAAGAAGTGGCGACACCATTGGGTCAGTGACGCTGCCACGCGATGGACTCGTGCCTGAAAGGTAGTGACCGTAAAACCACTGCATAGCAGGGGCTGTCAGCAAATATCCGAGAGCGTTTTTGCGATAGCTCTCAGTGATGCATCGCGCATCGGTCGCTGGATAAATCAACAACTGCATCTTGAACGCCACACCAGAATGTTGCGCAACTAGCGTCGACAAGTTTCCTCCGGCCGAATCGCCACAGACGACCATTCGGTTCGCATCGCAACCCAACGACACTGCGTTTTCGTGCGCCCAACGCGTCGCCGTAAGACAATCTTCAAGTGGCACTGGAAACGCAAACTCCGGCGCTAATCGATAATCAATGCTTAAAACTGCATGACCTGATTGCATAGCAAGTCGCCGACAAACATCGTCGTAATCATCAAGATTATGAAACACCCACCCACCGCCGTGAATAAAAACGCACAACCCTAAATTCTTTTCGTTAGTTGGCGAATACAAACGTGCCAGCACACCGCCTGCATCAATATCGCGTTGCGAAAAAATTGGGTGTTCTGAAGCAACATAATATTTGCGGACCATTGCCCGCGCTTCGAGTGGCGTCATTTGCTCGAGCGGTGGCTCACCGCGCGAAGCAAGCAACTCAAGAAAAGTCTTGGTCTGATGATGAAGTGTCATGGTGACAAAAGATTATCTATCACACGCACTTCACCAACAACTCGCCCATGCCCAAAAATTGGTGACTCGAACGCATGCGGGTCAACACCAGAAATATCAATGCCTAGTGCAGTTAGCGCGGCACGCATTAACGGTGGTCGAGCACGATTAGCACCATCTGCAATCTTCAACGCAATCGCTCGACCGTCTGGCAATGCAGCAGCATAAACACCCTCGGCGCCATCTTTGGCAACAAGCCCCGCAATGCCTGACATCAGCAGCGTCACATCGCGCGTCGGCCCGCCAACCATTTGTGGATGCTCACGCATTGCGTCTGCAACCACTCG
>CAMCZA010000100.1 GCA_945885515.1 Ferrithrix thermotolerans DSM 19514
CAGCCCAGTGAGTGTCGCCGCGCCATTCGCGAATGCAATTAATTGCCAGCCACGCAGAAAGTGCTGGCTGATTTTCGCAACGGGGCCAACTACGATGCGCCGAATATAAAACCCGCGCCGACATCGGCAATGAATCGGCTGCTTGCCATAGATCGTTCGCCATTGCTCCGAGTTCATTGACTAGTTGTGGCACGAATTCTTCAAGTCCGAGTTCGACGGCTTCATTGCGCACGCGGTACGCATCTGCAAAAGTTGTATTTTCACGAGCGAGTTTTAATGCCAGGCGAATAAAGTCAGCATTGATTGAATAGCACGCTGCGATCACAACTTCATCGCCAGCACTTGCGAGAGGTGCGCAACGAGTGGCGATGTAATAGCCAAAGCCATTTTCGACGCCAAGTTTGGTGTACCGCGCAATTGCCTCGGGGTCCCAATAGATCCAGCCAACTAATCGGTGCGAGGCCAATGACGCCTGCGCGCTCAGCGCCTGCCACTGCGTCGCGCCACTTAAACTCGCGCCACTTGAACTCGCGCCACTTGAACTCGCGCCAGACGGCGTTGCGGTTGAAGAACTAGTCATTTTCGTCACTTTGGTTGATCAACGGTGCGGTTTGTGTGTGATGCATCAGTGGTCAGAATACAGTTGTTTCGGCAATGAGCACTAAACCTATTCGAGTCGGTTTACTCGCCTATGGCGCGATCGGCTCTGAGCACAACATGGCTGTTCAAAATACGAGTGGATTAGTTCTCGCTGCCGTTTGCGACACAAAACCCGAGCGAATTGCCGCTGCACGAGAAGTTGCACCAGATTTTGTTGGCTTCAGCGATGCAAATGAGATGCTCGATTCTGGGTTGATTGACTTAGTAGTAATTTCTACGCCGCCGAATAGCCACTTTCACTGGGCCAAACAATCTCTTGAGCGAGGAATTCATGTTGTGCTTGAAAAGCCGATGGCTCTGACGACAGACGAATGTGATCAACTAATTCAATTATCACTTGATAAAAATTTGCTACTTGTTGTTTATCAGAATCGTCGGTTTGATGCAGATTTCGTCACGATGCGCTCGCAGATTTTGTCTGGCGCAATCGGTGAGGTTTATCAGTTCGATACTTTCGTCGGCGGATACTCAAGACCGTGCGACTACTGGCACTCTGACTCGGTTGTTTCTGGTGGTGCGATTTTCGACTGGGGCAGTCACTTCATCGATCAGATTTTGAACATAATTACCGATGATGTTGCCCATGTCAGTGGGCAGAACCATAAACGAGTTTGGACGCACGCAACGAACGCAGACCATGCGCAGGTGACGATCACATTTGCGACAGGTAAGCAAGCAACTTTTGTTCACTCAGACCTCGCGGCGGCGCGAAAGCCGAAGTTCTATGTTCTGGGCACGCTCGGTGCAATCGTCGGAAATTGGAACCCACAAGCAGAACCAGCAGTGGCTGACCTTCCAGCGATCTTGACCCTGCATCGCCACGATGGCACCTCGCAAATTATTGAACTTGAGAAATTGGAAGAGTTTGAATTTCATCGTTCAATAGTCAACTATCTCACGAGTAATGCGCCGATGTCTGTCAGTGCACTGCAGTCTCGCAATGTTGTCGCAATCATGCAAGCAGCAGAATCTTCGGCAACTAGCAACGCAGTGCCAGTGTTGCCAAATTTGCGTACGGTATCTACTGATAAATCTTCTCGTTCAATTTAGCGATGACAATTAAATGGGGTTTTCTTGGCGCAGGGTGGATCGCCAACAGAGCGATGGCACCTGCCGTGCACACTGCCAATAATGCGCAACTTTTTGGTGTGGCAAGTCGAGATAGGGCCCGCTCAGCAAAGTTCGAACCACAAAATGTTTATGATTCTTACCAACAGTTGTTAGATGATCCGCAGATTGAAGTTGTTTACATCAGCCTGGCAAATCATCAGCATCTTGAATGGGTAACGAAGTCGCTTGAAGCAGGCAAACATGTGCTGTGTGAGAAACCACTTGCTCTGAACGCAATCGAAGTGCAAAAAATGATTGATTGTGCGCAGCGTTGTAATCGACTCTTAGTTGAAGCAGTTTGGACTCGCTGGCATCCGCGGTTCAAACGCATCGCCGAGTTGGTCGAATCTGGCGCAATTGGCGATCTCACTTCAATTGAGTCGCAGTTCACCTTTAAATCAGAAATGACCGAAAACTATCGACTCGACCCTTCTCTAGGCGGAGGCGCGTTGCTTGATATCGGTTGTTATCAGTCAAATGCTTGGGTCGCGCTGACGGGCGGTGCAAAAGATTTTGAACTAAACAATGTTGCGAGAAATATTGGTCCGACCAAAATTGATTTGACCACAGATGTCAAGGCAACCATCAACGGCAAAGTCAAAGTGCACTCATTGAGTTCATTTGAAATTGACGCCCCGCAGAAATTTGAAATTCTGGGTTCCGCTGGAAGTTTGGTCACAGCGAGTGGCGAATCGTTTTCAACATGGCGCGAAACAAGTTCGTTGCTTATCAATGGCCACATTGAATATTTTGATTCAGTCGATGCGTTCGTCGAGATGGTTGAACAAGTTGGTGAAAGTGTTGCAACAAATTCTGGGTGGGTGATGCCGCTGTCTGATTCGCTGCGAGTTGCGCAAATTCTTGATCACGTAATTGCTTCGCAAAGCGCAGATTCTGTGGCGTTGTGAAAATTAAATATTTTGTATTGGCGTTGCTGGCAGGGTGCTCTTCTGCAGGAGAAGTCTCTTCAACTAAGGGCATTGGGTGCGAATTAGGTGCAGTCGTCAACAGTCGACCTCTGAGTATTGCAACAACTGTTGCGCCGATTACGAGCATTGTTGCCAATATCGCTGGCGGCACATCGACACTAATTACAGGCATCGTTCCAGAGGGCACGAATTCTCATACTTTCGAGCCAAAGCCAAGTGATGCGGCATCACTTGAATCAGCAGACGTGATCTTTATCAATGGTCTTGTTCTCGAAGAGCCGACCAAAGATCTCGCTCTGGCAAATCTGAAAGAGTCTGCAAATATCTGCGAACTTGGTACCGAAATCTTGCCCGTGTCTGAATATATTTATGATTTCTCATTTCCTAAAGAAGGTGGCAAACCAAATCCACATTTATGGACAAACCCGCCAATGGCAAAACAGTATGCGCAGGTTGTACGAGACGTTCTGGTGCGGCGAGATCCATCAAACGCAGCAATTTACGAAAGCAACTTTTTGTCTTTTGCCCAAAAACTAGACGCACTTGACCAGGCAATAAAAATTGCAACCGCGACTATCCCTGAAGATCAACGCAAACTGCTCACTTATCATGATGCGTACGCTTATTTTGCAGTTACTTATGGTTACACAGTGATCGGCGCAATTCAGCCTTCGTCGTTTGACGAGCCGACCCCAAAAGAAATTGCAAATTTGATTTTGCAAGTCAAACAACTAGGTGTCAAAGCAATATTCGGTAGCGAAGTTTTTCCGTCTCCTGTGCTTGAACAAATTGGCATCGAATCCGGAGTTCGGTATGTCGATGTTCTGCGCGACGATGATTTGGTTGGCAAGCCTGGCGACCCAGAACATTCGTATCTTGGTTTGATGCGTTTCGATTTTGTAACAATTGTTGAGGCGCTCGGTGGCGACTCTGCGGCTCTGAAGGCTCTTGATGTTCAAGATGTTGTCAAAGATGAGGCAAAGTATCCTCAGTAAAATCGAAAGCCCGCTAATTTCTTGTGAACATGTTTCGTGCACATACGGAAACTCGCCCGTACTGCACGATGTGTATCTAAATATCAATCGTCGAGAATTTGTCGGCATCGTCGGCCCGTCAGGTTCGGGCAAAACAACTTTGCTCAAAGCAATAATTGGCTCGCAACCAGTTGCCCACGGTTCAATCACTGTTCAGCCCGAACTGACGATTGGCTATGTTCCGCAAATTGAAACTGTTGACTGGTACTTTCCGGTAACCGTTGAAGAGGTCATCGTGATGACTCGCTCAAAAACGAAATGGTGGCCACGAATCACAATTCAAGAACGCACCGCTGTGCGAGAAGTTCTCGAGAAACTTGGTATCGCCGATGTGGCACATCGTCACATTCGCGAACTATCTGGTGGGCAACAGCAACGCGTGTTTCTTGCTCGGGCGATGTTCTGTCAGCCAGATATTTTGATTATGGACGAACCGACCGCGGGTGTCGACGTACGCACACGACATGAGATTCTGCACCTTCTTGCCGATCTGCATGCCGAGGGTCTGACGATTTTGTTAACGACGCATGACTTAAATGGTTTGGCGGCTCACCTTCCGCGCTTGGTTTGTTTCAATAAGACCGTGCTTGCTGATGGTAGCCCACGTGAGGTACTTACTTCAAAAGTTCTTGAAGCAACTTACGGCGCACCAATGGAAGTTCTTGAACATGGCGGGATGCCAATCGTGATTGATCACGGTCGGGTGGCGATGCGTGGAGAGGGCAAATGATTCTTGCTTTTGACATTTTCGAGCCCTATGGCTTCCAATTCTTTCGCAATGGGCTTGTCGTGGCAACGATTGCTGGAGCATTGTGCGGTTTGCTCGGTGTATTTGTGATTCTGCGTGGCATGAGTTATATCGGCCATGGTTTGTCGCATGCAGTTTTTGGTGGAGCCGCAGCCAGCGCGGTGATGAAAGTGAATTATTTTTTGGGCGCAGGTATCTGGGGCATTGTGTCTGGTTTGCTCATCGCCCGAGTTGCCCGTCGACGCGTGATTGGCGCCGATGCCGCAATTGGCGTAGTCACGACGGCTTCGTTCGCACTCGGGCTGGCATTGATGAATCGTTACGGCCAAGCCTCAAAGAGCATCGAAGCAGTTTTGTTTGGCAGCGTGCTTGGAGTGAAAGTTGTTGATATCTATGCAGTCGCGTCGGTTGCTCTACTCGGTCTGGCAGTCGTCGTATTGGGTTATCGCAAATTACTTTTTTCGACATTTGATAGAGATGTTGCTCAAGTCAGCAACGTTCGAGTTTCACTTGTCGAGGCTGTCTTGCTGGCGATGATCTCTTTGACAATTTTGGTGACGATGCGGGTAATTGGCACACTTTTGATTTCGGCACTGCTCGTGATTCCTGCGGCCTCTGCTCGCATGACCACAAATAGTTTCTCACGGTTGTTATGGATATCACCGATCATTGGTGCAGTAACTTGTTTCGTCGGCATGAATTTGAGTTATCACTTAGATACATCGGCGAGCGCAACCATAATTTTGCTGGATGCACTTGTGTTCGTTGTCGTCTATGCAATTGCGGGCACACGAAATCGTGCCAAGATGGCGTCTCTCGGACATCTTTAATTAGCTAGTTCGAAAACCCCACTGTGCACCCTCTGGTGTGTCGCGAACCTCAACACTAATTGCGGCCAGACGGTCGCGAATAATGTCAGATAAATCAAAGCGCTTGTCACTGCGTACCTGAGCCCGCAGATCAAGAAGCACTTGCACAAACGGCCCGAGAACTTCGCGCGGGTCGCGCAACCCACCAGTTGCCGCTGCAGCCAAACGCGTGATCATGCTGCGCAAAACTGCTCGCGCATGGTCAGTTGCGTCGCTTTGCAAAGTGTCGCCCGACCAACCTGCGATCGCGTCGTCTAATTCAAGTGCTGCTCGGGCTGCACCATCGGCGTCTGAATTAGCAAGTGCCTCAGAAAAAACTTGGTTCAATCGATCAGTTGCTTCGCGCAAATTAGTGTCAAAAATTGCAGGCG
>CAMCZA010000101.1 GCA_945885515.1 Ferrithrix thermotolerans DSM 19514
GCGTCATCTTTTGTGGCTTCACGAATCGTCAGTGTTGACATCAACAAAACCCTATCTTTCGGGGCGTAGTCAGTTCCCGCTATATTGAATGCGAAATCTGTGAGGGTTAATCCGAGCAGTTGTTCGCCCTCTTAGCTCATTCGGTAGAGCACTTCCATGGTAAGGAAGAGGTGGTGGGTTCGATTCCCACAGAGGGCTCAGCAATACAAGGCGACGTAGCTCAGTTGGTTAGAGCATCCGGCTCATAATCGGAAGGTCATCGGTTCGAGTCCGATCGTCGCTACAAATTGAAGAATATCGGGCAAAGTAAGGTTAATTGTCGTATGGATGAAGAGATTTCAAAGTCACACAACACGCTTGTTGTGTGGCGACTGCTGACTAGAGCCGAGCGCAGTGCCCTCTTTGGAATTGTATTTCTCATTCTGATTGGCATGGTTCTTGAAACACTGAGTCTCGGAATCGTCGTGCCAGTCGTGGCGATCCTGACCCAAGATGATTATGAAACAAAATATAAGTGGCTCAGTGATTGGTTAGGTTCACCAAGTCGCGAAGACCTGATCATCTATGTGATGTTGCTGATGGTCGTGGTGTACATCGTGAGAAGCATATTTTTACTTTGGAGTTCGTGGATTCAAAAAGGCTTCAGTGCAAATTTGTCAGGTCGACTTTCTCAGCGACTATTTACAATTTATTTGCGCCAACCTTATATGTTTCACTTGCAACACAACTCGTCAACCTTGATGCGCAATTCTCGTAACGCAAATGTTGTTGTTTCGGGCGGCATCGATCCTGTGCTGGTGTTATTGACCGATGGCCTTGTTGCAATTGCTCTCTTCACACTTTTGATCTTCATTGAACCCGTTGGAACGCTAATTACGATCTTTATTTTTGGCGCTGGTGCATGGATGTTTCAGAAACTGACTCGGAACCGAATCGAAAGTTGGGGCGACGAGAAAAATATTCATGATGGAATGATTCTTCAACATCTTCAGCAGGGCCTTGGCGGTGCAAAGGATGTAAAAATACTTGGTCGAGAAGGTGAATTTCTTTTTCAACACGACAAGCACTTAAAAGAAAGCCTGCGAATTAATCGTGTATATACGGTTTTGCAGACTGTGCCGCGCGTGAGTATGGAGATTCTCACAATCGCTGGCTTAAGCGCACTGGTCATCAGCATGGTTTTACAAAAGCAATCATTTTCCGAGATCATTCCGACGCTTGGTTTATTTGCTGCTGCAGCATTTAGAGTCATGCCGTCCATCAACCGTTTACTTGGTTCACTGCAAACTTTGATTTTTAGTCGCGCAATCATTAGTTCTGTGTATTCAGACTTCAAGCTTGACGCCCCCGATGTTGTGGAAAATCGAAAAATTATTCCGTTCAAAGATCAACTTGAGTTAAAGAATGTTTGTTTTCAATATCCAACGGCGGTCAAACCGTCGTTGCAGAATGTCTCGCTTTCGGTGCGTCGCGGTGAAGCAGTCGGGTTTGTTGGTCCGAGTGGCGCCGGCAAGAGCACGCTCGTAGATGTGATTCTTGGACTTTTTGCACCGACTTCTGGCACGGTGTTAGTCGACGGTGAAGACATTCAGAACAATCCGCGAAATTGGCAAAACCAAATCGGCTATGTACCGCAAACTATTTATCTGACAGATGACACTTTGCGACGCAATGTTGCGTTTGGTTTGGGAGATGAGAATATTGACGAGCAAGCAGTCGTCAATGCAATCCGACTTGCACAGCTTGAAGAATTCGTCGCGTCGTTGCCAGAGAAGCTGAGCACGGTTGTTGGTGAACGTGGAGTACGACTTTCAGGCGGGCAACGCCAACGAATCGGAATTGCGCGCGCGTTATATCACAACCCAAGTGTTTTGGTTCTTGACGAAGCAACAAGTTCGCTAGACACACCAACCGAGCACGGTGTAATGCAGGCAGTGCAAGCGTTGCAAGGTTCTAAAACGGTGATCATCGTCGCGCACCGACTTAGCACCGTCGAGTACTGCGATCGTCTTTATCGAATTGAAGATTCGCAAATGACCGAGCACGGCACTTTCGATGAAGTAGTAAAACGCGCAGCGCTTAAAAAATGACCCAGCAGTCACTTTCATCGCAACTAGATGTTGTAATCGTCGGCGGAGGAATCGTCGGACTAGCAACGGCTAACTCGTTGCTTTCAAGCAATCCAAAACTAAAGTTAGTGGTCCTAGAAAAAGAAACAACACTTGGCGCACATCAAACTGGACATAACAGCGGTGTTATCCACTCGGGCCTTTATTACAAACCAGGTTCACTGAAGGCCAAGAATTGTATTGAGGGCTATCAAAAGCTTCTCAAGTTTTGTCAAGACAACGAGATTGCTCATGAAATTTGTGGAAAAGTCGTCGTTGCATTATCAGAGCAAGAGCGCGCTCAACTTGAGATGTTGCGACAGCGCGGTGAACAAAACGGTTTAGTGGGTATCCGTCGATTAAGTAAAACTGAAATAACCGAAATAGAACCGCACTGCACCGGTATTGACGGGTTGTTTGTTCCACAGACTGGCATCGTTGACTACGGGGCGATGACGATGCGCCTGGCCGATCGAATCCGCGAATTTGGCGGGCAAATTCTCACCAGTCATCAGGTTCGCGGGATTACTGAGTTGTCTCATGGAGTTGCCGTGTCAACAGAGCAAAAGCAATTCAACTCACGCGCTGTTATCACTTGCGGTGGACTGCACTCTGATCAACTTGCGATGCAAACCCAACCAGATCTAGATCTGCGGATCATTCCATTTCGCGGCGAATATTTTGAGTTGAAAGAATCTGCAAAACATCTTGTTCGTAGTTTGATTTATCCGGTTCCAGATCCAAATTTTCCATTTTTGGGCGTGCATTTCACGCGACGCATCGATGGCACCATTGAGTGTGGCCCAAATGCGGTGTTGGCGTTCGCCCGCGAGGGCTACCGCAAGACTGATATTTCAGTGCGTGAATTCGCTCAGACATTGGCTTGGCCGGGTTTTCGAAAAATTGCTTTCAAGTATTGGCGCACAGGTCTTGGCGAATATCATCGTTCGTTCAGCAAAAACGCGTTCGTTGCCGCACTTCAAAAACTTGTGCCAGAAATCACCGCGAACGATCTTCATCCGACCAGTGCTGGAGTTCGCGCCCAAGCTTGTAGCCGTGCTGGAAGTTTGTTGGACGACTTTGAAATTAGGCAAATTGGTCGAGTGGTGCATGTCTGTAACGCTCCATCTCCTGCCGCGACTGCATCTCTTTCAATTGGTGATGCGATCGCATCTCGGGTTTCGTCGATCGTAGAGTAGGATTTCCTCCGACTTAATGCTGAACGGATGAAAATTATGCAACAACACATCACTGACTATTCGGCGCGACTCGCAGGAGCATTGACACTCCCAGCGATCAAACAAGTTCCTGAACTTGCGGCAGCCTTTAAGCAGGCGTGGGACACTAAAAAAACAATTTACCTCTGCGGCAATGGTGGAAGCGCTGGGAATGCAATTCACTTGGCAAACGACTTCATCTACGGAGCAGGTTTAACGCGGGGTATTGGATTGCGTATTGAGTCTCTTGCTGCTAACCCAGCGGTGCTGACTTGTCTTGCCAACGACATCGGTTACGAAGAGGTGTATGCCGAACAACTTCGAGTTAAGGCGAACTCCGGTGATGTGCTGTTGGTATTTTCAGGCAGTGGTAATTCTCCAAATATTGTTCGGGCTCTTGAAATGGGCAACAAACTCGGAATGGAGACCTTCGCAATTCTCGGATTCTCTGGTGGAAAGTGCAAAGACATTGCAAAGCATCCATTGCATTTTGCGATTGACGACATGCAGATCGCCGAGGACCTGCAATTAATTATTGGTCACATGATTATGCAGTGGCTTTGCGACAGCGCAAATAGCGCAAAGTAGATTTTCGAGAAATATCTTGACAACCGCAATTGTTACCGGCGGTGCCGGCTTTATCGGAAGTCATCTCGTAGATGCGTTACTTGCCGAAAATATTTCAGTTCGCGTAATTGACAACTATTCAACTGGTCGTCCTGAAAATCTTGCACATGTTGCTGGTCAAGTTGAATTGGTTGAGGCTGATTTCGCAAAGTCTGGTAGTTGGCAAAATTTATTTAAAGACACAGATTGGGTGTTTCACCTCGGGGCGCTCGCCGACATTGTCCCAAGTATTCAACGACCCGCAGATTATTTTCAGGCCAATGTCGATGGAACCTTCAATGTCTTGGAGGCTGCCAAAAATGCTGGAGTGAAGCGATTTGTTTACGCTGCGTCTTCTTCGTGTTATGGAATTCCAGAAAAATATCCGACTTCAGAAGCCGCTGAGATTTCACCGCAGTATCCATATGCGTTGACAAAGCGTTTAGGTGAAGAATTAGTGATGCACTGGGCGCAGTTATACAACTTGCCAGCAGTTGCGTTGCGCCTGTTTAATGTCTACGGTCCGAGATCGCGAACCTCCGGCACTTATGGCGCCGTATTAGGGGTCTTCCTTGCACAGAAATTAGCAAATAAACCATTCACGGTTGTTGGCGATGGCACACAAACTCGAGATTTCACATATGTAACTGATGTTGCCAACGCATTTTTGACGGCAGCAAAAAGTTCTGTCCGCCAAGAGATCTTCAATGTTGGTAGCGGAGAAACAGTTTCCGTGAATCGTCTTGTTGAACTTCTTGGTGGAGAAGTCACTTACATCCCAAAGCGTCCTGGCGAGCCTGACTGCACCTACGCCGACATCACCAAAATTCGTCGGGACTTGAAATGGCAACCGAAAGTCAATATCCAACAAGGCGTTGACAATGTTTTGGCAAATATTGATTACTGGAAGTCGGCGCCAGTGTGGACACCAGCAACGATTGCAACGGCAACGCAAGACTGGTTCAAGTATCTTGGTAGCAATGACAAATAAAATATTTATTACCGGCGGCGCCGGTTATGTGGGCTCAATGTTGGTGCCGCGACTTCTAAAAGACGGTCACTCCGTGACAGTAATTGACTTAATGTGGTTTGGCGATGACGTAATTGACGCTCACCCAAACCTAAAAATAGTCAAGGGTGATATTCGTGATCAGAAATTATTGAAAGCCGAAATCCCTGGGCATGATGTTGTAATTCACTTGGCATGCATCTCAAATGACCCAAGTGTCGACTTAGATCCTGAACTTGGTCGCTCGATAAATCTTGATGCGTTTAGGCCTTTGGTCGAGATCAGTAAAGCTGGTGGAGTTAAACGCTTTATTTACGCATCGTCTTCATCCGTCTACGGGGTCAAGAGCGAGCCGAACGTTTCGGAAGATATGTCGCTTGAGCCTTTAACTGACTATTCAAAGTTCAAAGCTGACTGCGAAAAAATTATCGCGGAATACCAGTCAAATGATTTTACGACAGTGACAATTCGTCCAGCAACAGTCTGTGGGTATTCGCGTCGACAGAGACTCGACGTGGTCGTGAATATTCTTTCGAACCTCGCTTTTCACAAACGCAAAATCACAGTATTTGGTGGTCAACAACTTCGACCAAATATTCACAT
>CAMCZA010000102.1 GCA_945885515.1 Ferrithrix thermotolerans DSM 19514
CGACTAATTAATAGACCCAAAGTTGTGAAACCTTCAACTGCCATCGGTATTGCCAGGACTTGTCCTGTTCGCCGTTGATGGTCGGTCGCAACATCAATTGCACGATCAACTGGCACACTCGCCAGCAGTGGATAGTGCACCCACTGGACAAACCAAATCACACCGGTCATCACACAAGTAGCCACCAAGTTTGCATAAACAACGATTTCAGTCACAATCACATCGCCTCCGCAGAATACTCTGACCTCAGGTGACGATTCGAAAAAACATCGATGCAAACCGAGCCAACGCTCTGATTTCCATACCGAATAGAATATTGCGAAAGATTAATTTATTCATATTGAAAAATTTTTATGACCGAAAATATCAGACAAAATGAATTCAGACCAGAGATTAACGGTCTACGCGCAATATCAGTCCTTGCCGTCATTGCAAACCACGTTAGCAATAAAACTTTTGCACATGGATATATTGGGGTTGATTTATTTTTTGTAATCTCAGGTTACGTAATTACTGGGTCACTCCTTCATAGACCTAGGGAGCCACTTCGTAAATTTCTCATTGGCTTTTACTCTCGCAGAATAAAAAGACTTTACCCAAGCCTGTTATTGGTAACGATAGTGACATCAGTTTTAACAATGTTTTTTAAGAGCAGTCCAATGGTCTCCCTCCAAACAGGTTTTACCTCCCTAATGGGAGTATCCAACATTTTCTTATTTTCACAAGAGTTAGATTACTTTGCGTCGTCAACACAAATGAATCCATTTGCGCACACTTGGTCATTGGGGGTTGAAGAGCAGTTCTATTTTGTATTTCCAATATTTTTCTGGTATTCCCAACGGATGAATAAAAATCAGTCATTTCTTCGCAATATATTTTTGATTTTTATCGCAGCATGGAGTTTTATCAAATTCATTCAGGAACCTTCTACTTCGGTTGGAGTCCATTATCTTGTTCAATTTCGCGCATGGGAGATTGCTCTTGGGTGTCTTATTTTTTCTGTTCGTGAAAACAAATACCTCCAAAACCTAGACAGAGGTATAATTCAAAATTCAACCCTTGTTTTATTGTCGAGTCTCTTATTTGGCGGAGGCGTCGAGCCTAAATTTGTGCAAGTCATTTCAGTAATTCTTATATGCATTTTATTAAGTTCGCAAAAAAACTCAAGTTATTTTTACCGCATCTTAACGAATCGTTTACTTGTGAAAATAGGTGTAATTTCATATTTGCTTTATCTCGTCCATCAGCCAATTTTAACAATCAGTAAGTTGACTATTGGAAACAAAACTTGGATGATTCCAATCCAACTCTTACTAATTTATCTAGCTGCAAATTTTTCTCACAAACTTATTGAGCGATCAGTAGATAAGTCTAGATTTTTTTCTTCAGCCAAAACCATAATTGTCAGCGGAATACTGAGTGGTCTCACCTTGTGCATAATTATTTTTTCACTATGGCGCCCTTTGCTGGCAGAAAAGCCCCTCAGCTATTACCTTTTTCTAGGAGACCACGACTCAGTAATCAATGAACGTGCAATTGACTTCGTCGATCAATCTTCTGGTCTTCGCGCAGCATCGTGCCACACCTCAGACCGCTCAAGCGACGCGCTTTCGGGGAGTTTTCATCTCACAGGTAAATTCATTAATCAGTGTTTTTGGCAAGACAAAAAGGAAGCCAACATCGTTGCCTTTGTTGGAGACAGCCACACCCTTTCTTTATTCCCTGTTGCAAGCCAGCTTTGGAATGAGACAGCAACATCCATTTTTTTTCTAAGTCGAGATGGTTGCGCTTTTCCAAGCCAAGGGAAAACTTCGCGTGACGGTTGTGATGAAGTGATGCAGGACACTGAAGAGTTTTTAGTTAATCAAATGATGCTGAATAAAAAGCCGGATGTGATTATTGTGACGGCACGTTTGCTTTCTCACTTTTCCTTCGGTGGCGATCATTCTCATCAATTCGGAAATGGAAGTAACGCGATTGCGGTTCAGGAAAATTTAAAACTGTATATCAAAACTTTGTCCGAACTCGCAGTAAAGTTAAAAACTTCCGCGGATAATCTAATCATCACAGCACCCCTGCCAGAATTCAAGGGTCTAGACACCGAAGTTTGTAGAGATCAATGGTTTAGGCCAAATGCTTTCAAAGACAAGTCATGCTTTGGTTCCGACAAGTCTTTGCTGCTAAACCAACGCGCTGAGATTCGTAAGCAACTGTATTCGCTAGAACAAAGACACTCGAATGTTTTTATCTTTGACGCTTTTGATGTCGTTTGCCCCAATGTCAACTTTTGCAATCCATCTCTAAATGGAGACCTGATTTTTGCGGATAGTAACCATTTGAATAAGGCTGGTATTAAACTTTTGAAGCCATACTTTGACAACTTTTTGCGTGAAAATAATTTAGCTCTTCAGGAATAAATCACAACGACACAATATCTCACGAGCCAATTGCAGTGACGCTCGTGATTCCATCAAGTTTTCGTAATGTTGCAATCACATCTTGCGAGACAGCAGTCGTAGTCGAGATGCACATCAATGCGCTACCGACAGTCTCAGTACTTCCGACATCCATGTTTGCAATGTTGATATTGGCATTGCCGAGCGCAGTTGCAACTCGGCCAATCGCTCCTGGTCGATCATCATTTTTAACAATCAGCATGTGCTCGGTAGGCGGAATATCTGTGATGTGGTCATCGATCATCACAATCCTCGCTTCACGACGCCGACCCGTAAGCGTCGCCGACAAATTGTGGTTTCCAGAACGCAGCGTGACGAGATTGACATAATCATGGTGTCGTGTTGTTGTAGACGCAATTTGATTAACTTGCATCTTTAATTGACGAGCGATAACAGGCGCGTTCACAAGGCTTACTGCTTTGTTTGTCCATACTGAAAGCGCACCTGTTAAAGCGCTAATCGAAATTAGGCCTGGGTCATATGCACCAATTTCTCCAGTGATGGAAATTTCAAGAATCTCAGGTTGTGAATTAACTAGTGATGCAAAAACACGACCCAGACGCTGCGCTAGCGGAACAAAAGGTTTGAGCGTCTCGTTGGCATCACTCGCCTCAAGGTTCACGGCGAATGGAACAAACTCGTTGTTCAACGCAAGGCAAACCATATCGGCGACTACTTCACCTGCACGATCTTGGGCTTCACGAGTGCTGGCACCCAAGTGTGGAGTAACAACAACATTGTCAAGTTCGAATAGTGGCGAAGATTTAGTCGGCTCAGTTTCGAAAACGTCAATTGCAGCGCCAGCGATCGTGCCATTACCTAAGGCTTGCGCCAATTCAGATTCATTAATGATTCCACCGCGAGCAACATTAATAATTCTCAATGACGGTTTAGCCAACGCAAGCATCGCTGCATCAATCAAATTCACCGTCTGTTTATTTTTCGGTAAATGAATTGTCAAAATATCTGACTGCGCAACTACTTGCTCAAGCGACAATATTTCAACATTAAGTTCTCTTGCGCGCTCGACTGAAATAAACGGGTCAAAAGCAATGATCCTCATGTCAAAAGCCAGCGCGCGTTGCGCAACGAGTGCACCAATTCGACCTAGACCCAATATGCCAAGAGTCTTTGACGCAAGTTCAATCCCCTCCCACTTGCTTCGCTCCCATCGACCTTGTGTCAGCGCACGATGCGCCTGCGGAACATTGCGTGAAATAGCCAAAATTAGAGCCATGGTGTGTTCAGCGGCCGACAAAATATTTGACTCAGGGGCGTTGACGACCATTACGCCACAAGCTGTTGCCGCCGCGATATCAACATTGTCGAGACCAACACCAGCACGCGCCACAACTACAAGTTCTTTGCCTGCCGATAATAACTGCGCGTCTACATTTGTCGCTGAACGAATAATTAATGCGCTTGCGCCAACAATACAATTCCGTAGATATTCAGGGCTTTTCTCGAGTTGGATATCGACTTCAAAACCGGCATTTCTTAATCGCTCTAAGCCTGACTCGGCTATCTCTTCTGCAATAACTACACGAGGCCTAGTCATGAAATTGCCTCAACAATGAAATCAATACACGCAGTAAGTTTTTGCACATCAGTTGGCTCAACGGCAGGAAACATTGAGACTCTCAGCTGGTTACGGCCGAGTTTGCGATACGAGTCTGTATCAACAATTTTGTTCGCACGCAACACCGCATTGACATCATTAGCGTCAACACCAATTAAGTCGATCGTGCCAACAACTGGTGAACGAAATTCAGGATTAACAATAAACGGCGCCGCAAATTTTCGTTGTTCTGCCCAGTCGTAGAGATGCTTTGACGAACTAGTTGTTCGACTGACGCACCAATCCAAACCACCATTTTCGAGCATCCAAGTCAATTGATTATTCAGCAGAACAAATGTAGAAATTGAAGGCGTGTTATAAGTCTGATTTGCTTTTGAGTTTTTGAGGGCGACTGATAAATCAAGTGAAGCAGGACACCATCGTTTTGTTTTTGCAATCGACTCAATTCGCTCAATGGCCTTTGGCGAACACAACGCAATCCATGTGCCGCCTTCGGATGCAAACCCTTTTTGCGGCGAAAAATAGTAGACATCAACTTCATCTGTCGACCATGCGATTGAACCAGCCGCTGAAGTCGCATCAACTACAACCAATGCATCAGCAGGTTGATTTGGCCGAAGTAATTTCATCATCGCACCAGTTGAAGTTTCATTGTGCGTTAAACAATATGTATCAACTTGCGAACCTTGCGCCGTTTTGATGATCGGCGCGGTGCCTGCTGGCGACTCAACAATGATCGGTTCGCTCAGATGTGGCGCAAGACTCACCGCTTGGGCGAACTTAGATGAGAACTCACCGAATACATAGTGCTGACTACGCTCACTGATCAAACCAAAAGTTGCTGCATCCCAAAACAGGCTCGCCCCACCATTGCCGATTAAGACTTGCCAAGTATCTGGGAGAGTAAAAAATTCAGATAGTTGCTCGCGCACCGAACTAACTAATTTTTTGATCGGTTCTTGGCGATGCGAAGTACCCAGCAGGTGAGTTGAAGCAGAAACCAGTGCGTCAATTTGTGAAGAACGAATCTTTGATGGGCCACTTCCGAATCGTCCATCAGTTGGAAGTAGCTCATTTGGAATTTTGATTTCTGTCAATTTGTGCCCATTCATGCCCAAAGTTTCGCACTATGCACGGCAAAATATACGGTGGTTTACGAAAAGTAAGATAATTCTTCAGTTCATTTGCTGCGTAGCCTGAGTGCGATGAACACTTCGCAACAAGAATCACAACCGGTGGCAAATAGCAAACTTGTCGACACTTCAAATGGTGTTTATTTGCGCACAGTGACATGGGGTACACCACAAACACATCATCAGACACCGATTGTGCTTGTACACGGACTGGCGTCGAATGCAATGTTGTGGGAGGGCGCCGCACTCGCCTTGTGCGCACTCGGTCATCTCGTTACCGCAGTTGATCTGCGCGGTCACGGTCTAAGTGACAAACCTGAAACTGGTTACGACATGC
>CAMCZA010000103.1 GCA_945885515.1 Ferrithrix thermotolerans DSM 19514
CTGTAGGCGAGTTCCCAGACCAGTGATTTCGGAATCTTGGTTGGCGACCCGAGAATCAATGTTAAATCCGGCTCACCTGACGCTGGGGCAATAACGGTCGCCGCAAGTTTCGCTTCATCAATAACTTGATTTTGGCCGAACTGCGCAACTGCATTTACGAATCGTTGCTGGCCGTCAGGGCAAGTATCGATCACAACGAGCAAACCGTCAGATGCAATTATCGAAACACGGTCACCTGCAATATGTCCGCCTTGTGCAGAAATAATTGCGTTGCTAATCAACGATTGATCTTCAGCGTTGCTTTCACCGCTATAGGGGCAAATGGTCAGGTATCTAACATTCTCCCCGCTGACAGCACGGACTAAGGCGTCAATCTGAACTTTCCATTGTTCGGGTGTTGTCGCCAGCCATTCTTTTAAAGTACCCGCACACACAAGGACATGCGACAAGTCCCCGGTTTGTCCACGCTTCGAATTTGGCATTGCTCTATTCTCTCACTGATAGGTGGCCAGACAGCATCTCACCACTCATCATCTGGCTGACTGTGCAACGCGAAGCATAATTCTTATTGCTCCGTCAAAACTTTATAGTCTTCTAAATCCTTGAGTCGACAACCAGAGTTTGTAAATATCCCATAGCGAATTTGAGCCGTGACAGTGAGATTCTTTTCAAAAAGCAAACCGGTCAAGATTCCGTTCACTCGAAATGCATCGATGAAACCAGAATCTTTATCGTTCGACTTGAAAGCAAAGCAATTACTGAACTCAAGAGGAATAATCAATAATGACTTTCCTCGAGATTTGGCAACAATCTTTAAGTCGCCACCTTCTAAAGTCAGTTTCGAGGTGTCTGCTTTCACGAGATCGCTAACTATCGGTTTATAAACGACCACATCGTCAAACAACGAAAAATCACCACGATCCATTACTTCAAAGGTCTCAGTCAAGGTGTCGACCGTAAAAAATTTTGTGGGTGAATAATCACCAATATTCGTGTTCTTGAGAGTCACTAGAAAGTCGTTCGGCGCGAATTGTCGCACGTGATACGAGTTCGTTTCGCTGAAATCACTAAGCGGCGCAGTAGGCGAATCTGTGCGTAAATATTTCACTCCTAAAAGACTGTAAATAGACGAATTACGCGCGACGAACTTATAGTGATTTCTAACCTGCTTTACTTGCGGATCGAACAAATAATGCTCATAAAACTCAAAAGACAAAGGAGTTACCAAATGAGATACGTCATTAATCACTGGTATTCGAGCTTGGAAAACCGCTTCATAGTCCGTGCGTTCCATGACATCTACAAGGCGACCTTTGAATTGACTACTCGGTAGTAATGCAATCTCTTGCGATAGAAAGATTTCGGTTTCGTCCAACACAACCGTCAACGGACGACTTTGGGCTCCGATGTATCTCACTTCATCCAAAGTCGCTGCCACACTAACGAAAACTATTAACGGAACGTACACATAGTTTGCCGTCAAAACTTTCTTGACACGCAGAAGTCTTGAGTACTCCATAAACTTTGTGAAATACACCAGCGTCGAGATTGTCATCTGCGATACCGCGGTCGCGTACAGTGGAACCGCAAACCAAACTAGATACACATGTCGGGGCCCTAACTCGAACAGCCACTCCCTTTGCCAAAGTCGGTAGGCAAACAGAATTGAAAGAAATGCGACCATCGAAAAGTAGAGAGCGTTGCGAGTCTTTCTGACAAATATTCCGTGCACAAAGAAGGCTGCAATTAGTAGAGACGCGACTTGGGTGACACGACCATTGCTCAGCGGGAAAAACGAGTCGAAAACAAAACTGTCAAAATCTTTAAGTGGTGAGGGTGAAAATGACTCTCGAGCGTTCTGAGTAGCCGCAGTATTGCGGTAAAAGCCACTCAAATAATCAATTACTCCGATAAACCACAAAACACAACATATTAAAACAAGCGACAACGACCTCTTAAGAATTACAACATACTGCCGATCGACAAACAACCTGATGTAGCTTCCAAGGCAAACTGAACTAATCAGACCGAAAGTAAGAACTAGCGTTTGCGTGAGAACCGCGCACATGTAAAAAACTATCAACAGCGATGCAAACGACCAAAGAATGTGCTGGCGGATACTGCCGTAACCGATACTCTCGATACACATCAAGAGCAACATGCTGAAAAGCAAAAGTGAAGCAGTTTGCGGCACCAATGCATAATTCTGATTGTCAACTAGCCCATGAGCATGAGACCAAACCGCACTAATTGGAACCAAATAAGCAGCAAATATTGAGACGTTTTCCGGCGCACCAAATCTCCGAGAAAAAGCATAACTACAAAAAAACAACAAGACTGAAACTATTAGCGTCACCACATACGGGTTATAAATTTCACCAAAAGCCACTCCTAAAAATGAAACAGGATCGAATCGCCACAAATAACCTTGCTGCAGGTTTCCCAATCCGAATAGAAAATCGCTTCTCAGAGAAAAAATACTCTCAGTATTGCGAATCTGATCTCCGGCCATCAAGGCTGTGAATCTTGCGTCAAAATCGTTCAAGTCAGTTTTGCCCGAGAACACAGTGATATAAAAAGAAGAAAAGACAAAAAATACGAACGAATGGAGCGCAAGCATCTTTAATCGAAAGCTTTTCAAATATGACACCTTGGTTGGACCCTTTCGCGCGTTACTTGAGCGTGTTGAAATAGTAGTAAAACGACACGTTCGGTGTCGCTCATAACTCATATAACTATTGTGCAGTTAGTAGCGTTCTAGTAATGGCTCGAAAGCAGGTTCATGTCGCATGCATTATGGATGGCAATGGGCGCTGGGCACGCAAACGAGGTCTTCCTCGAACTGCTGGTCATACTGCGGGCGAAGAAACGTTATCTGATGTCGTAAGAGCAGCGTCTAAACGCGAAATCGATTACCTGACCGTATTTGGTTTTTCAACAGAAAATTGGGTTCGTCCGCGGGCAGAAGTAAAACACATCCTTGGCCTTCACAAAAAACTCTTCGGGCGTATCACCGAGCTCAACGAAAACAACATCCGCGTTAATTGGATTGGACGACCATTTGACGAGGCTGATTCTAAAACTCCGGTCTATGTGCAGCGTGCAATCCGAAAGGCGATCCAAGACACAGCAAAAAATACAGGAATGGTTTTGACGGTGGCATTTGATTACGGGTCGAGGGCTGAGTTAACGCGAGCAGCACAAAAATTAGTTAAGAGTGGTGAAACTCTGAACACAGAAAACCTCTCGAAATATCTTTATGACTCATCGCTTCCACCTGTCGACGTATTGGTTCGCACCTCGGGAGAATCTCGGATATCTAACTTTCTGCTGTGGCAGATTTCAAAGGCGAAAATATATTTCACTGATCGGCCATGGCCTGATTTTGATGCTGTTGAGCTTGATGCCGCACTTGCGTTAATTAATAACTGATCACAAACGAATGCCAAACAATCCTGCTGACCAAGAGATACTTGATGCTCTACATCAAGTAACACACACGATCAAAAACTCAGAAGATCGACAAGGTCAAGACGAGATGGCCGTGCTTGTTGGACGGGCACTTCGAAATAACCGCCATCTAATCGTCCAAGCAGGCACCGGCACTGGCAAGACGCTTGGATATTTAGTGCCAGCAGTCAAATCGGGTCGCCGAGTAGTTGTCTCAACTGTTACTAAGGCTTTACAGGATCAACTTTCCCAAAATGATTTACCGCTACTTGCAAGTGCCATCAACGACACTCTTGATCATCCCCTCACGTGGACCGTCCTAAAAGGGCGAAGCAACTATTTGTGCAAACAAAGAATTGTCGAGTTGGCGGATCGCACGCAATCTCGGTTAGAACTCGGTGATGTCTCGCCCAAGACGAAAGCAGATGTGAAAAAACTTGTTGACTGGTCGCAGAATACTAAAACAGGAGACGAGGGCGAACTTGACTGGCAACCCCAACGTCAAGCATGGTCGATGGTCAGTGTTACGAGTGAAGAATGCCCTGGAGCATCGCGTTGCCCGCAAGGTGAATCGTGCTTTGCTGAGCGGGCCCGCGCACAGGCGCAGACATCCGACATTGTTGTTGTCAACGGTTGGCTTTACGCACTTGACATCAATGCTGAAGGAACGATCATTGGCGAACACGATGTTGTGATTTTTGACGAAGCCCACGAACTTGAAGACGTTGTGAGCGAGTCCTCCGGCTTGGCACTTAGCCCGAGTCGCATCACTAGTGTCGCTTCATCGGTTCGCGCAATTATTCGCGAAGATGCAATCTCAGGTAATTTTGCCAAAAGCGCCAGCCGATTGCGCGACCGACTCGCACCCTTAATTAACCAACGCGTAGCACTGCCTCTTGCCGGCGAGTCCAGCGAAATACTTAACGAATTACGGGGTCGAGTCAACGAAGCACTTGAGTCGCTACGAACGATTGCAACCAGTGATGATTCGGCGAAACAACGAAAACTCCGTGCACAGTCTCTATGCAACCGTTTGATTGGCGATTTGGATCTTGCACTTCAAGATCGCGCAGGGTACGTGGCATATGTTTCTGGAACCACCGAGAGATGCTCACTCGAAATGCGACCGCTAGATGTTGGCCCGGCACTCTACGAATCAGTTTGGTCACAACGAACTGCGATATTGACAAGCGCAACGATCCCGACAAACTTGCCGGCAAGAATTGGTCTACCAACGGAAAAGTTTGAGGTTCACAATGTTGCTAGCCCATTTGACTACGAACGAAATGCATTGCTCTATTGCGCGGCGCATCTGCCTGACCCAGCTCTCGGAAACAGAGACAAGGCAGTGCACGCCGAAATCGAACAGTTGATAATCGCAGCGGGTGGTCGAACGTTGGCGCTATTCACAAGTTATGCCAGATTGAACGCAGCATATAGCGATCTGAGCGACCGACTTGATTTCGAAATTCTCAAACAGGATGATCTACCCAAAATGGAACTTTTACGAAAGTTCGCCGAAAGCGAAGCGACGTGCTTGTTTGCAACACAAAGTTTTTTTCAGGGCGTCGACGTTCCCGGATCAACTTTAAGTCTCGTGATTATTGATCGTCTGCCGTTTCCTGTGCCGACTGATCCGCTAATGAGTGCGCGCCGCGAGGTACATGGCAAGTCGGCATTCACTGCTATTGATATACCGATTGTCGCCACAAAACTTGCCCAAGCGTCGGGACGACTGATTCGAACTCAAACAGATATGGGTGTTGTTGCCGTACTTGATCCGCGGCTGGTGACAAAGGGTTACGGCAAAACGATCATTGCGATGTTGCCCCCGATGGAATTCACCAAGAGTAACGCGCGTGCGAAAGAGTTTTTGAGTTACGCAGTAAGCAACCTGTAACCCGTACCGCGCACCGTCACAATAATTTTAGGATCATCAGGCGACTTTTCAATTTTGACGCGCAACCGTCGAATATGGGCATCTACCAAACGACTGTCTCCGAGGTATTCATATCCCCAAACAATTTCGAGTAGTTGATCACGAGACAAAAC
>CAMCZA010000104.1 GCA_945885515.1 Ferrithrix thermotolerans DSM 19514
GTGACCATATCTTTTAGAACTTTCGTCACAACTTCAGCATAATTTTCTGGCACTTGATCGTTCCATGTGATCGCTACGACATGTTGCAACATCAGATCAAACCCGAATATTGGCCGCCATCGACTTGCAAATTGGCACCAGTAATGAACTTCGCCGACTCACCACACAAGAATGCGACAACATTTCCAAAATCTTTTGGATCACCAACCACACCCGCAGGAATATCCAACGCCTTGGCATCGGGTATCGCGCCGTACAACTGTGTGATTCGATCTGTGGCGTGAGTTCCTGGTTGCACGGTATTAATTGTTACACAGTCGCCAGCAACTTCGCGAGCAACAGTTTTCAAGAAGCCTGTAAGTCCGGCGCGCATCGTGTTCGACAAAATTAGGTTGGCAATCGGCTGGCGCACGGCGATTGAAGTGATCGCCACGACTCTGCCCCACTTTCGTGACTGCATCTCAGGCACAACCAGTTTCGTCATCGCAATCATCGACATCAGACCACTCTGTAACGCTGCCTCATAACTCTCAATATTTGTAGCCGTGAAGTTTCCTGCTGGTGGTCCGCCACCATTTAAAATAACAATGTCAAGGTGTCCAAGTGTCGCAGTCGCTTGTTCAATAAAACTTTTACCACCAGCAACACTTGAAACATCGCCAGCGATCCCAACACACGACTTACCAATTTTTGCTGCGGCGTCACTAGCCCGCTTGGCGTCACGACCACACAACACGACCCGCACACCGTCGTTTGCTAAAGCTTGTGCTGTTGCAAAACCAAGACCCGCCGAGCCGCCGGCCACTGCTGCAGTGCGACCAGCAATCTCAAGATCCATAACTGTTTAGATTAGTGTTTTGAATTGCTCTCGGATTAATTTCATTTATCGTAGACTGACGGCTGTTAGGTGGTGAGATTTAATGGGCCGATCGGCAAACCCGCCGCGGTCGAGTGAGCGTTACCTTGATGCGATAGCCGATGCGGACACGTTTCCTTATTGGTTAGACGATGTCGATGAGCCCGACTCGAACCCAACTGCAGTACACGACGAAGACTGCGACCTGTGCGTTGTCGGTGGCGGTTTCACCGGCCTCTGGACGGCGATAATCGCCAAGCAACGCGACGCAAACCGTGATGTTGTGTTGATCGACGCACACGAAATTGGCTCTGGTGCGAGCAGCCGCAACGGCGGCTTCATGGACTATTCGTTGACTCATGGAATCGCCAATGCTCAACAGCGGTTTCCAGACGAAGTAGAAATTCTCGAGCAACTGGGCCGCGAAAATATCGCCGAGATCGAAAAAGTAATCCGTGAATACAACATTGATTGCGATTTCGAGCGAAATGGGGCGATCGAAGTTGCCAGTAGTTGGCATCCGGAAAATTACACAGATGAGTTAAAAGAGGACTACTCAATGTTGCGCGACCTCGGACACGATGTTGTCTGGCTCGATCGTGAAGCGATGAACGCCGAAGTTCATTCGCCGGTGTTCACTGGCGGCTTATGGGCCAAAGACACCTCGGCTCTCGTCGACCCTGCTCGTCTGGCATGGGGATTAAAACGCGTCGCACAAACTCTTGGTGTTCGAATCTATGAAGACACTCGCGCCGCAGATATCAACGAAATCAAAACGGGTATCGAAATAGAGACTGCGCTGGCGAAAATCAAAACACAAAATGTCGCCCTTGCAACAAACACATTTAAACCGTTGCTGCGAAAAGTCAATAAATACATTGCACCCGTTTACGACTATTGCTTGGTTACAGAACCATTAACAACGCAACAGCTTGAAAGTGTCGGCTGGCGTAATCGTCAAGGTCTCGCAGATTGCTCAAATCAATTTCATTACTTTAGATTGACGGCCGATAACAGAATCTTGTGGGGTGGATACGACGCGATCTATTACTTCGGTGGCCAAATGGATAACGAACTTGAATCACGACCAGAAACTTGGGCGATGTTATCCAGTCAGTTTTTTAAGACATTCCCCCAACTTGAAGGCGTGAAGTTTTCGCACATGTGGGGAGCGCCGATTGATACATGCTCGCGCTACAGCGTGTTTTGGGGAACACACTTTGATAACCGAGTTGCATATGCACTCGGCTACACAGGGCTCGGCGTGGCCGCATCAAGATTTGGTGGTGAGGTGATGCTTGATCTACTAGCCGGCAATTCAACCCGAGCAACACAAACAGAATTCGTCCAATCTAAACCGCGTGCGTTTCCTCCCGAGCCATTTCGATTTATTGGTATTCAAGCCACACGCTGGTCACTTGATTACGAGGACCGCACGGGTAAACGCAATCTTTGGCTTCGTTTACTTGACCGTCTCGGCTTGGGTTTCGACTCGTAAAGGTTCAAGTCCTGATTAGCCTTATGAGATGAGGATGTTATGAGTTTAGAGACCGTCGCCGAAGTGCGAAGTGCACTGGACGCAAACAACTATTTAGCCAGCGATGGATTAGCAACCTCGGTGTTTCTTGCGATGTCACTTAATCGACCACTGCTACTTGAAGGCGAAGCTGGCGTCGGAAAAACCGAACTTGCAAAAGTTCTGGCAACAATTCGCAATTGTGAACTCATTCGCTTGCAATGTTACGAAGGCATCGATGCCGCACAAGCAATGTACGACTGGGATTATTCGCGTCAGTTGTTGCATCTGCGCACTGTTGAAGCAACTGGTGAAGCATCATCATTGGGCGCAGACGCACTTGAAGGACAGTTATACAGTGAAAAGTTCTTAGTTCGTCGAGCACTGTTAAAAGCGATTGATCAGCACAACGGTGTCGCACCTGTTTTGTTGATCGACGAAATTGACCGTGCAGATGATGAGTTTGAAGCGTATTTGTTGGAAGTACTCTCTGATTTTCAAATTACGATCCCAGAATTGGGTACCTACAAAGCAACCAAACCACCATTGGTTGTGCTCACTTCAAATCGCACCCGCGATGTGCACGACGCCCTTAAACGTCGATGCCTGTATCACTGGGTTGAGCACCCAGACTTTGAACGCGAAGTCGAGATCGTTCGCCGACGCGTGCCACAAGTTGCCGAGACGCTGGCGCGACAAGTCAGTGCAGCAGTCGAGGCACTGCGCAAGATGCAGCTATACAAGCCGCCCGGTGTCGCCGAAACAATTGACTGGGCCACTGCGCTTGGTCGACTTGGCGTTCGCGAATTAGATGAGTCAATAGTTGAAGCCACTCTCGGCACCGTTTTGAAATATCGCGAAGACCACGAGCGAGTGCGTGATAATGGTGTTGCTGATTTGGTCAAGCAAGCCTTTGACCGAGGCTTGTACAACAACTAATGATTCAAAACGAATCATCGGCACACAAGATGGCGGTGGCGTTCGCGCGCATTCTGCGCGGTGCAGGTTTGGATGTTCCGCTTGATTCGGTAATCGTATTTGTCAGTGCACTAAGTCAACTTGGCCTCGAGAACCGCAATGATGTTTACTGGGCGGCACACTCAACTTTGGTTCGCCGACATGAAGACACTCCAATTTTTGATCGAGCATTTGCGGTTTTTTGGGATCAACGAATTGCGATTGAAACATCCAGCGCGCAAGCCGAGACTGTCTCAATGACGTTGTTGGTTGATGACGAGAACGAACAGGATGAGAACGACGAAACTGCCGAACCAATTGATGAAGAAAACACGATCACACTTCGATTTTCTCGAATAGAAACCCTGCGCGAAAAAGACTTTGCGCTTTACGACGACTCTGAACTTCGTGAAGCAGAACAATTCATGTCAAGTCTTCGCCTGGCTGGCCCGCCAAAAAGATCACTGCGACTGATTAATACCAATCATCATGGCACACGGCACGACATTCGTCGCACGATGCGCGCGTCATTGCAACATGACGGCGAACCAATTGAGCGATACTGGCGACAACCAAGTGAGCGTCTGCGTCGACTTGTGGTGCTTTTAGATATCTCCGGATCAATGGAGCCCTACGCACGCGCATTATTGCGATTTATGCACGCTGCAGTCGTCGGGCGCCAACGCGTCGAGGCGTTCACATTTGGCACTCGCCTCACAAGAATTACAAAAGAACTTACGAGTCGCGACCCAGATAAAGCATTGGCTCAAACTTCAACCCAGGTTTCAGATTGGAGCGGTGGCACCCGGCTCGGTGAATGCTTGCGATCCTTCAACGACAGCTGGGGTATCAGTGGTATGGCGCGCGGTTCAATATTTGTTGTGCTCTCAGATGGTTGGGACCGTGGCGACCCGGAAATTTTGGCAGAGCAGATGCAACGACTAAATCGTGTCGCGTTTCGGGTGATCTGGGTTAATCCATTAAAAGTAAGCCCGGGCTATGCACCATTAGCACGGGGAATGGCTGCGGCGATGCCGTTTATTGATGACTTCGTTGAGGGGCACTCACTTGAGGCAATGCGACAATTGACTGAAGTGATTTCGCGAAACTCAAACGAACGACAAAGGATGATGGCGCATGCGTGAGATTCTAAACGATATTGATTATTGGCGATCGCAAAATAAGAGAATTGCAATCGCACGGGTTGTAGATATCGAAGGCTCAGGGCCACGCGACCCAGGTGCGGCGATGGCAGTCAACCAAGACGGCGAAGTCAGTGGCTCTGTATCGGGCGGTTGCGTTGAGGGTGCAGTCGTTGCGGAGGCACTTGAAATTTTGAGAAATGACAGCCCTGGTGAACTTGTTAAATTCGGCTACTCGGATGATGAAGCATTCGCAGTTGGGCTGACTTGTGGTGGTGTCTTACACCTGTTTATTCAGCCACTCGAGTGGTAATCAAGTACCAACGATGATTTACCAAACACTTGCTGAGCGAATTCGCAACAATAAGCCTGTCGTGTTATTAACCGTCATAAGCGGCCCAAATATCGGTGCGACATTATTGGTCTCGCCAAAACTTGGCGAACTAGAAAAATTGGGCACACTCGGTGACGCTGAATTAGACCGCGTCGCAATGCGTGATGCGCTTGGCGAACTTGAAGCTGGGCGCACGAGTGTTCGCAACTACGGACCAACTGGCCAAGTAACACCAGAAGATTTACACGACACGCCAACTGTGCGGGTGTTCATTGAATCTTTTTCTCCACCGCCACAGATGATTATTTTTGGCGCGGTCGATTTCACGGCGGCACTAGCAAAAGTCGCCAAAGTTCTTGGCTACTATGTTTTAGTTTGTGATGCTCGAGAAGTGTTTGCGACAAAGCGACGCTTTCCAATGGCTGACGAAGTGCTCGTCACATGGCCGACACCGGTGCTAACTGCTCGAGGCTCAGATCTAGGGCCTCGAGATGCGATTTGTATTTTGACCCATGACCCGAAGTTTGATGTGCCGGCGATTCAAGGATCTCTCGCCACGAATGTCGGCTATATCGGCGTGATGGGTAGTCGCAAAACTCATGCCAAGCGTCTTGAGCGACTCACAGAAGTTGGCATTACCGACCCGCAAGA
>CAMCZA010000105.1 GCA_945885515.1 Ferrithrix thermotolerans DSM 19514
GCTGGAAACAACCCAGTTATCGCAGTTGGTTTCGCGTTCGGTGGAGTGATCGAAGAAGTTGCTGCTGCTAACCCAAATGTAACTTTCGGTTGGGTCGACGGTTATCTTGACCTTCCAAACGTAAAGACTCTCGGCTTTTCTGAGCAAGAGGGTTCATTCCTTGTTGGTGCCGCAGCTGCATTGAAGAGTGCAAGCGGAACAATCGGTTTCATTGGTGGTCAAGAAATTGACTTGATCAAGAGGTTCGAAGCTGGTTACATCGCAGGTGCGAAGGCAGTTAACCCTGCTATAAAAGTAGAGTCAAAGTATCTCGGTGCAGCCGGAGACAATGCTGCATGGGGTTCACCTGACAAGGCTAAAGAAATCGCAGCGAGCTGGTTCAAAAAAGGTGCAGACATTGTCTACACCGCTGCTGGTGGTTCAGGCCGTGGCACAATTGAGGCTGCTGTTGAAGCTGGCGAAGGCAAGTGGGCAATTGGTGTTGACTCAGACGAGTACCTAGTTGACACTCCAGAACAGCAAGCACATCGATTGACATCAATGCTCAAGCGTGTTGACGTCTCGGTATTCCTCACTGCCAAGGCAGTTAAGGAAGGCGATGTCACTGGTGGATTCAAAATATTTGACCTCAAGAGCGACGGAGTTGGATACGCAACATCGGGTGGATACCTCGATGATGTTGCCGATCAACTTGAAGCTTTCAAGGCAAAGATTGTCAGTGGAGAAATTGTCGTTCCGACAAAACCATAATTTAAATAATTTAATTTAATTATTTGCAAGAGCCTGGGTCATTGACCCAGGCTCTTGTTTTTTTCAATGAAAGTTTGATTTATAGCGCTGACCCTTTGAAATTGAAATAAATTTGGGTGTGTGTCAGAATTGGGAAATGCAAGCTGGCAGCGCAAAGTCGAGCCAAACTCTGTCGGCAGAGTCAGCAAATATCGTCGAACTAAAGAATATAAGCAAGAGCTTTCCTGGAGTTATTGCGAATCGCGACATCTCTTTACAGGTAGCTCGGGCAACGATTCATGCAATCGTCGGCGAAAACGGTGCAGGAAAATCAACCCTGATGAAGATTCTATATGGGCTACATCAACCTGATTCCGGCACGATTTCTGTCAACGGTTATGTAACACAATTTAAGTCACCAAGTGAGGCGATCGCAGCCGGAGTCGGCATGGTTCATCAGCACTTTATGCTCGCGGATAATTTGACGGTGCTTGAAAATATAATTCTTGGCTCAGAACCAACAAAGATTGGCGTTCTCTCGTTAGGCGATGCGCGAAAACAAGTCAAAGAGATAGCAACATCAATTGGTGTCGAGATTGATCTAGACCTTCCGATTTCAGAATTAGGTGTAGGACAGCGCCAACGAGTTGAAATTTTGAAAGTGCTATTTCGTGGTGCAGAAATTCTTGTGTTAGATGAACCGACTGCAGTTCTCGTGCCCCAAGAGGTTGATGAGCTGTTCACGAATCTTCGCAAACTAGTTGCAACTGGCACGACGATCATATTCATATCGCACAAGCTTGATGAGGTGCTAGCAGTTTCTGATGAGATAACAGTGATTCGACAAGGCTCAACAGTTGCGACAGTGTTGCCAAAATCGGTAGATCGTTTGAAACTTGCTGAAATGATGGTTGGGTCTGATTTGCCAAGCCACGGTAAGCGAACAACGAAAGTCGGTGCGACAATTCAGTTGGCGGCGCACAACTTGACCGTGCTTGGTAAAGACAACAAGAATCCGGTTCAAAATGTGTCATTCAATGTTGCCGAAGGTGAGATTGTCGGCATTGCCGGCGTAGACGGAAACGGCCAGTTTGAGTTGTGCGAAGCGCTACTTGGCTTGGTTGCGAGCCAGGGCACGATTGAAATTAGTGGAACTGATGTCAGCAAATTAAGCATTCGCGAACGGCTGAAGAAAGGACTGGCTTACATCCCATTTGATAGACAGCGTGAAGGTTTGATGCTCGGAGCCTCACTTTGGGAGAACTCCCTTTTGGGCCATGAGCAACAACTCTCGCGTGGCCCAATGATCGACCTAGCCGCCGCCAAAAATTCTTGTCGTGAAATCATTGAGCGGTTCGGCGTCACGACTCCAAATGAGTTGGTGCCTGCGTTCGTACTCTCTGGCGGAAATCAGCAAAAGTTGGTCGTTGGTCGCAATCTTGCAACAGCACCAAAAATACTTATCGCAGCACACCCCACTCGTGGCATAGATGTAGGTGCGCAAGCAGCAGTTTGGGAAGAAATCCGTCGATCGCGCGATGCCGGTATGTCGGTCTTGCTTGTGTCGGCAGATCTTGAAGAAGTGTTGGGTCTCTCTGACAGAATCCTCGTGATGTTTGATGGCGAAATTGCAGCCGAACTTGACCCGAAGAGTGCGACCCCACAAATTCTTGGAAAATATATGACAGGAACAAGGTGAGCACCAAGCCTGCGTCCCAGCGCAATTTTGATGCGTTGCAAAAGTCTTTAGTCACATTCGGAAGTTCTCTCAGCGCAATCGCTTTTGCTCTCGTAATTTGTGGATTGCTTTTGCTTGTTACGGGCAAAGATCCTTTTGCCGCCTACGGAAAAATCTTAGAAACAGGTTTGAGTGGTGACAAACTGCTCGAAATGTTGAAGCGAGCAACACCTCTTATTTTTAGCGCTACTGCAGTCGCAATTGGTTTCAAGATGAATCTTTTCAATATTGGTGTTGAAGGACAGTATTTATTTGCTGCGCTTATAGCCGCGGAAATGGGCACCCGTGTTTCGCTACCGCGCCCTTTGCATATTTTGTTCATTTTAATTGTGGCGATGATTGCAGGTGCCGCTTGGGCGAGCATTGCTGCACTCTTGAAAATTCATCGTGGAATTAACGAAGTCATTTCGACCATCATGCTCAATTACATTGCTTTGTCGGTTATTCAATGGATGTTTGAGACTTTTTTCCGTGATGACTCTGATGGCGGTTTAAATGTCAAAACAACCGAAATTGCACCGAGCGGACGAATGCCAGATTTAGTCGACGACAGATTGAACGGAATGTTAATTGTTGCACTACTAATTGTAATTCTTTATTGGTTTGTTATATTTCGCAGTCGATTTGGTTTTCAGCTTCGCGCCAGCGGTTTGAATCCGATTGCAGCGCGCACTGCGGGGATACCCGCAAATCGAATGGTATTGATTGCAATGATTTTGTCTGGTGCGATCGCCGGTCTTGTCGCGATGCCCGCGGTAATCGGTGATGTCTATGCATATGGTCCATCAGCGATCGCGACCCAGTTTGGTTTCGCTGGAATCGCCGTTGCTCTATTGGGGCGTAATCACCCAGTTGGAATCGTGGGTGCGGCGTTACTGTTCGGCTTTCTTGATTCGACATCAGCCGAGCTTCAACTTTCGGGAATACCAAGTTCAATCGTCAAAGTGATTCAAGCAATCATTGTGCTTGTAGTAGTTATCGTCAATGAAGCCTCGTCAAGACGGTTCAATCGCCGAACCGCCGAGCGAGCAGCCTTGGCGTTGAAAAGTTTGGATACCCAATGATCACAAAGTCGAAAAATTCTCGACTATTGATGTTTGTAGTCGGAGCACTAGCCGTTATTTCGAGTGTTCGTTTATGGACTGGCCAAGATGCCCTGACTTCTTCAAGCACGATAGGCACTGCGTTGCGACTCACGGTTCCAATTCTTCTTGCGGGAATGGCTGGACTTTGGGCTGAGCGTTGTGGAGTTCTAAACATTGGTATTGAAGGCATGATGATTTTCGGTACATGGTTCGGCGCTTGGGGAGCCTGGCAATCTGGGCCGTGGGTTGGTCTAGTATTGGCAATTTTAGGCGGCATGTTGGGTGGGTTGATCCATGCCGTTGCCACAGTTCGATTCAATATTGATCAAGTGATTTCAGGAGTTGTAATTAACTTGCTGGCTTTTTTCGGAGTGCGCTATCTCAGCGACTTGGTTTATGTCGGTAAGCCAGGCGGTGGCATCAGTCAATCTCCACCACAAAAGTGGGCGCTGCCTAGATTTAATTTGCCGATTTTGTCAGGTGGAGAAGTCGCTGGTTGGAAATCTCCGGATGTTCTTGGACGTTTGGAGACCAATAGATGGTTCATCATCGGCGACTTCGGAGGAATCACTCGTGGTCTGACATCAGATCTTTCGTGGGCGACTGTGATTGCGATTGCAGTCGTCCCTTTATCGGCTTGGCTGCTCTGGCGAACGCGGTTTGGTTTGCGGTTGAGATCATCTGGAGAATCGCCTGTTGCTGCTGAGAGCCTCGGGATAAAAGTTAATCATCTTCGCTATTACGGATTGCTTATCAGCGGTGGGCTCGCAGGCTTGGCTGGAGGAACACTTTCAATCGTTGCTTCTTCTTATTATCGACAAGGCCAAACTGCTGGTCGCGGTTTCATCGGACTCGCAACAATGATCTTTGGAAACTGGCGACCAAGCGGAGTCTTGACAGGTGCAATGCTGTTTGGTTATGCCGAGGGAATCAAGCTCGTCGCGTCAGATTCAATTACCGCACTATTTTTATTCATTGCCGCGGTTTCGGTGATGTTTTTTGTTTTGGCTGTACTCCGTCGTAAACGAACGCAGATATTTGTTGCACTCGGTGTTTTTGTTTTGTCGGCGGTTGCATATCGCACGATCGACACAGTTCCAGAATCATTAACCCAGTCGTTGCCATATGTCGTAACAATTGTCGTGTTGGCTACGGCCAACCAGCGGTTACGACCACCAGCAATGGCCGGAGTTCCATTCAGGCCTGGCGAACCCCACTAACTACTAATTTTTTATTTGCCTTTGGGGCGAAACGCTGTCAGTCCGTTTGTCAGTTCAAGTCGTGGGCCATTAATTAAATCAATGCAATAGGGCACTGCAGGCATCACTGCATCAAGACACTCGCTAATTGAGGATGGTTTACCCGGCAAATTAATAATCAGCGCACCACCGCGAATGCCCGCAGTTTGTCGCGACAAAATTGCTGTCGGTACAACCTTCAGCGAAGTCGCGCGCATTAACTCACCAAAGCCTGGCATCATCTTTTCGCACACTTGTTCTGTTGCTTCTGGAGTGATGTCACGAATTGCTGGGCCCGTGCCCCCGGTTGTGACGATCAAACAGCAATTCTCGATGTCGGCAAGTTCGCACAAAGTTGCCGTAATCAGATCAATTTCGTCGGAGATTACGCGGGCAACTGGTTGCCAAGACGATGAGAGATGTTTGGTGAAATATTCGTGTATCGCCGGGCCACCTAGATCTTTGTAGACCCCAGCCGAAGCACGATCTGAAACGGTGATAATGCCGATTTTGGCTGGCGAAGTTTTAATATCGGTCATCAG
>CAMCZA010000106.1 GCA_945885515.1 Ferrithrix thermotolerans DSM 19514
TTCATTGACCAATTTGGTTATGGATTTTTCACCTTGAAACACAGGTACAACTACCGAAATAGTCGCAATATATTGATCGCTGGGTTGCAGTTCCATTGCGAATAATCTTAACTGCAATGATGATTCAGAAACCCGCCTAGCGTGAGAGCGAGGCTTTAATGAATAACGACAATCTTGGAATTGACTTAGAGGCAATTCGTGCAGCCCGCGAAGTGGGGCGCTCGGTTGTTGAACATACGCCAGTGACTCCGTCGGCATATTTATCTCAACAATTTGGTGGAAAAGTTATCTTGAAGGCAGAAAATCTGCAGAGAACTGGGGCTTTCAAAATTCGTGGTGCAATAAATAAATTGCATCAACTCGGGGACAGTGCAAAGAATGGCGTTGTTGCAGGCAGTGCCGGTAATCACGCTCAAGGACTCGCATTTGCCGCAAGACATTTCGGTGTTAAATCTGAAATATTCATTCCACTTGGTGCATCACTTTCAAAAGTGAATGCCTGCAAGGGTTACGGCGGAATAGTTCTAGATGGCGGCGAAAGTGTTGACACGGCAGTTGCTGCAGCAAAAGCACGGGCACTTGAAACAAATATGGCATTTTGTCATCCGTATGACGATGTAGATGTTGTCGCAGGTCAAGGCACACTCGGTCTTGAGTTACTAGAAGATATACCAGACTTAGTACAAGTGATTATTCCACTGGGTGGTGGAGGATTACTTTCTGGCGTAGCGCTGGCGATTAAGCAACAACGCCCTGATGTGCGGATTATCGGTGTGCAAGTTTCGTCGTGTGCTCCATATATTTACGGCACTGCCCCGAGTGGCGCTGTGCCAACTCTCGCCGATGGTATTGCTGTTAAACAACCTGGCGAGGTGACACGACCATTGATTGAAACTTGGGTCGATGAACTTGTTGATGTCGATGAAGATAGCGTCGCCGACGCAATGATGATTTTGCTTGAGCGATCAAAAATGTATGTCGAAGGTGGTGGTGCGGTAGGAGTCTCCGCGCTTCTCGCATCGCGCGTCAAGCCTGCAACGAAGGGCTCGACTTGTGTTGTGTTGTCTGGTGGCAATGTGGATATGGGCTTGATTCCGAACTTGATTCGCCGACATGAAACTAAAGCTGGGCGTCGAGCGCTTCTATTTGTTCGGGTTCCAGATCGACCGGGAGCTCTTGCAAATTTTTTGGATGTAATTGCCAAAGCAGGCGCCAATCTAATTGAAGTAAGTCATGTTCGCGAAGGCTTAAATCTTCGGGTTCGCGAAACAGGTGTGCAGGTAGTGCTCGAAGTTCGAGGCCTAGACCACACGACCGAAATTATTTCAGCGGCAAAGACTGCTGGGTTCGACGTATCTCAAGTTACAAATTAGTTGCGATGACACCAATTATTTTACTACCAGGAAAATTAACAACCGAATCAAAAGGCATCCGTGGTGATTCGTATTCGACCGGCAGGCTTTACAGTAACGCAATCGCTAATGCTGGAGGCGTTGCATTACAAGTTCCGCCTGTGGCTCAAAGCATCCAATCAGCAAGTGATTTAGTTGCTCGATGTGACGGCGTTTTAATTCAAGGTGGTGGCGACATTGACCCGAAGCTTTACGGTCAAAAACAACAAAGCGATAAAATTTATGGCATTGTTAACGAGCACGACATACTTGAAATTGCAATCGTTCATGCGGCAATTCAGCAAAATAAGCCAGTACTTGCGATTTGCCGTGGCATGCAGATTCTTAATGTCGCTCTAGGCGGAACCTTGTATCAAGATTTGGGCGAGGTACTTGCAAATCGTGAAGCACACTGGAACACTTATCATGAAATTGCATTAACTGCTAACAGCCGAGTTGCTTTAGCAATGCGCACAACTTCGCCAAGTAGATCACATTCATTTCATCATCAGGCACTCAATGAAATTGCAAAAGACTTAGCGGTCACTGGCCTGGCCCTCGACGGCACGATCGAGGCTGTCGAACACAAATCAACAAAGTGGATTGTTGGCGTGCAATGGCATCCAGAAGATGACGCCGCCACGGAACCTGAGCAGCAAAACTTATTCGCGGCCTTTGTTGATGCTTGCCGAAACTAGAAATCAGCAAACAAAACAATTTGCTAGAAAATTATTTTGAGGCGAGTTGGGGAAGATTTGAAGTTAGGTCAAGTAACAGGTTTGGAAGAATACCGATTACCAAAGTTGTTAAAACTGCAATCGCGATTGAAACTGCAGAGAACGAAGAGACCTCGAACCGCTCGGTTGTCGTGGCCTCGTTCGACCACATACTGACCATGATTCGCAAATAAACGAACGCTGCAATCACGGCGCAAACCATCGCAATCACGGCGAGTTCATGGCTGCCCACGGCAACTGCTGCTTGGATTATTCCGAACTTGGCAACAAAACCACTCGTCAAGGGCACACCCGCTTGGGCCAGCAACAGCACCGTCATCGCAAGTGCAAGTTGTGGTTTGCGTTTTCCAAGACCTTTGAATGCATCCAGTGATGTCGCACCATCACTTGTGTTTTGAGCAACAACTGTGACGACACTAAAGGTGCCAACGGCCAGTACAGCGTATAACGCAACATAAATTGCGATCGCGATCAGCCCATCTCCAACATCGGGCGACGAGCGGTGCGAAGAAACTTCTAGTCCTACAAGAATAAAACCAGCATGACTGATAGACGAATATGCGAGCATCCGCTTAACATCAACTTGAATAATTGCAACTACCGAGCCAACAATGAGTGTCAACGCAGACAACACAAATACGGCTGGTCCCCAATCATCTGCTCGTGATGGAAATGCGGTGACAAATACGCGGACGAGTGCAACTAGTGCGGCGACTTTTCCGACTGATGCCATGAACGCTGTAACTGGTGTTGGTGCGCCTTGATACACATCAGGGGTCCATGCTTGAAACGGCACAAGTGAAACTTTAAAACCAAATCCGATGAGCATCAGACCGACACCAACAAGTAACAGTGTGTCGTTGCGCGGAACAGTTATATATGAATTCAAAGCAAGATTTATATCAACCAAACGAGTTGAACCTGTTGTTCCGTAGGTGAGAGCAACTCCATAAAGAAAGAACGCCGAGGCAAAACCACCAAGAATAAAATATTTCAATCCGGCTTCTTGGCTCTCAGTGCGTTTTCGATTGCTCGCGGCCAGTAAGTACAGCGAAAGACTAAGAGTTTCTAATCCGAGGAATAAAACAATCAGATCATTGGACGCCACCATCACAATGCCGCCAATGGCTGCCGTCAAATAAAGTGCGTATATCTCTGGCAAATCAGAATTCTCGCTAGCAAGATAGTCACTCGTCACGAGACTGACTAAAACCACTGCCAAACATATTGCAATTGAAGCAAGCACAGCAAACTGATCAAGTGCAAGTGCACCACCCACGAGAAGTTTTGGACCAGAACTAGAAATATCTCGCCACAAAAAAACTGACAGCACGATCGCGGTTAATGCAATCGCGACACTGGCTAATCCATAACCGCCACGCCGCCATTGTGGTGTCAATGAACCGACAAGCAGTAATAGCAGTGCCCCACCGAGCAGAACAACTAATGGCGAAAGCGAGAACCAGTCAATTGCTGGTCCTACAAATGTTGCTACTTCATCGTTCACTTAGTTTGTCCTTCTACATGGCTAATTAGCGCGGCCACACTTGGTTCGATTCGATCAAGAATTGGCTTTGGATAAATACCAGAAACGACGATGATCGCAACAAAAACTGACATCACTAATCCTTCACGAATTGTAATTTCTTTGAAACTTGAATTTGCCTCGTCAGGTTCACCATGAAACACCCGCTGAAATGCCCACAGCAGATAAAGCGCGGCCAGAATTACTCCGACCGTGGCAACAACTGTCCACCAGCGTGCTGGTCCAAATGAACCAATCAAAATTAAAAACTCACCGACGAAACCGTTGAGCCCTGGCAAGCCAACTGAAGACAGCATCACAACTGTAAATACGCCGGCAAATATCGGTGCTACATGTTGAATTCCACGAAGCTCTGAGATTTCACGAGTGTGTCGACGCTCATAAATCATGCCAACGAGCAAGAACAGTGCTCCAGTTGAGACACCATGATTTACCATTTGCATTACAGCACCAGTGACAGCCTGAGTACTCAATGCAAATGTTCCGAGCACGATGAAACCAAGATGGGCAACCGATGAATACGCAACGAGTCGCTTGAGGTCGCGTTGCATCGTTGCGGCAATCGCGCCATAAATAATTCCGATTACGGCGAGAGTAAAAATCGCTGGTCTTGCCCACATCGCCGCTTGTGGAAATAGGTAAACCCCGAAACGCAGAAAACCGTAAGTGCCCATCTTCAGCAACACACCAGCGAGAATTACTGAGCCGCCAGTTGGCGCTTGAGTGTGGGCATCAGGTAACCAAGTATGAAACGGGAACAGCGGCACTTTGACGGCAAAGGCGATTGCGAAGGATAAAAATAGCCAGCGACCAGCGGTTGTCGAAAAATTTGCGCCTTCTGCAATTTTGACTAGATCAAACGTCACTACCCCGAGATCTCGGTGTGCAAGCACGACTGTTGCAATTATCCCAATGAGCATGAAGGCTGAACCAGCCATCGTGTACAAAAAGAATTTCAAAGCCGCGTAAATTCGTTGGTCGTATCCCCAGCCAGCGATCAAGAAATACATCGGGACTAAAACGATTTCGAACATCACAAAGAACAGAAACAAGTCGAGAGATAAAAACGAACCCATCACACCGGCTTGCAACAACAACATCCACGCAAAATAGGAGGTTTCGTCGTGATGCGGGTCAATACCGACAATTACTAATGGAAATAAAATTCCGGTTAGCACTACCAAGAACAGTGAGATGCCGTCAACGCCAAGGTGCCAAGAGATCCCCCACTGGCTAATCCATTCGTGTTGCGAGACAAACTGAAACCCGGCCTCGCCAGACTTAAAAACACCAAGTAACCACAGCGACAATGCAGCGGTTGTAACACTTGAAATTAGTGCGCTTAGTTTCATCCACTCAGGTCGAGATTGACCCAGTAGCGCAACAACTATTGAGCCGATCACCGGCAAGATCACGAGCATTGTCAGAATCGGAAAGTTCAGAACTTCGGTGCTGGCTGAAATCACAACAGTGCCCCTCGCAACAAGAACCAGGCTAAAACTACAACGGCGCCGAGACTAATCAATAACGCGTACGCTCGAACGAATCCATTTTGCGCACGACGCAAAGAACTTGCAACACGCCGAATAACTGATCCGACACCATTGACAATGCCATCAACGATGTTGGTGTCGATCCATGCGAGCAA
>CAMCZA010000107.1 GCA_945885515.1 Ferrithrix thermotolerans DSM 19514
CAAGACGACATCTGCTTGTGCAGCAAGATTGTTGGCTGATTCACAACCAGTAACACCAACTGGCCCAGCGTTGAGTGGGTGTGAAGCCAATAATGATGCCTTGCCCGCAACTGTTTCAACAACTGGAATATTGTGCGCTGTAGCAAAAGTAGCCAACTCTCTTTCGGCAAGCGAATAGTGCACGCCTCCACCGGCAATTATTAACGGGCATTTCGCACTCTTCAAGATCTCGACGGCATTTTTCAACTCGGTTGCGTCTGCACGAGGTCTAATTATCGTGTGTACAACTTTTTCGAAAAACACTTCAGGAAAGTCAAAACTTTCAGCCTGCACATCTTGCGGCAAGCCAATAAACGCCGGCCCACAAGTCGCGGGGTCAAGCATTGTTGAAACTGCGTGTGGCAGCGAATGCAGCAACTGTTCTGGTGCAATAATTCTGTCCCAATATCGAACGACTGGCTTAAACGCATCGTTCACAGTGACACTTGGGTCACCGAAGTTTTCTCCCTGTTGCAAAACTGGATCAGGAATACGGTGCACGAATGTGTCGCCAGCCAAAAACAGAACGGGTAAGCGATCAACATAGGCAACGCCTGCTGCCGTAACCATATTTAGTGCACCAGGCCCAATTGAACTTGACGCAACCATAATCTGCTGGCGACGTTTTGCTTTTGCAAACCCAACCGCAGCAAGTGCCATCCCTTGTTCATTTTGTCCACGCCAAGTGCGAATATTTTTTCGCTCTTCGTCGAGCGCAACACCAAGGCTAGTTACGTTGCCGTGTCCGAAAATTGCCATAACTCCCGGGAATAATTTTTCTTCACGACCATCAATCAGCATTCGTTGTGCGACGAGAAATTTTACGAGCGCCTGAGCGGTAGTCAGGCGAATTGTTTTCATGGACGAACAATATGCGCTGCACGGGCTATTGCGCCAGCCACATCGCCATCTTTTGGAAATAGAAGTGACCGTCCGACAACCAAGCCCCGAACATTGGGCACTTTCATTGCACGCTCCCAAGATGCATAAGTTGCTTCTGGGTCTGGCCCTGGTGTGCCACCCAAGATCAATCCAGGCAATGTTGTCGCCGCCATCATTCGTTCAACTTGCGAACCTGCCGGCACTTTCAGCCATGTGTATGCAGACGATGAGCCAAGACCAGATGCAATCGAAACTGCACGCAACAACTTGTCGTTGTCGTCAATATATTTGGCCGGACCACCATTACCGCCCGTATAAGGCAAGGGTTCAACCATTATCGGCAGTTTCAAATCAGCCATCTGTGTGACAGCCTTGGCAACCGCTTCAATAGTTGGGCCAGTGCCAGCATCATCATCGGCAAGCCGCAATAAAACTTTTCCACCGTCGAGGCCGCGCGCGGCAATGTCCTGAGGTGTGTAGGCAGTCATCCGATCATTTAGTTCCCAATTTGCACCCATGATTCCGCCACGGTTCATCGTGCCGAATACAAGTTTGTTGTCAAGCACACCGAGTAGTGCGAGTTCGTCAATCACATCAGCGCTACCCAGTACGCCGTCAACTTGTGGATTTTCTAAAGCGACAAGTAATGCATCAAGCAACTTACGGCGATCTGCCATCGCAAAAGGATCGTCGCCGACGCCGAGCATTCCGCGTGCGGTGTGATCTGCTGCAACGATAAATAACTGAGAATCAGTAATTAATTTTCGACGCTTGCGACTTTTTAACGCCTTTGCCGCCGCATTTGGGCTTTGAAGGCGCGCTTCAATTAAGCTGCGCCACTGATCATCACGCATTATTTAATGTTTCAACCGTTGTGCCAAAACACTGTCTACGCAGCGTGGACACGCCCCGACATCAACTCAATTAGACGCTCGTATGTGAGATCTTGTTTTTCGAAATGCCCTACTGATTGACCGCGATTAAGAATTAAGAAGCGATCACCAACGGGCAACGCATGTTGCGGGTTGTGGGTAATCAAAATAACACCGAGATCGCGCGCGGCTGCAGCCTTGACATAACCGAGCACCAAATCTGACTGACGCACACCGAGAGCGGATGTTGGCTCATCGAGAATCAAAACTCGCGCCCCAAAATAGACCGCGCGAGCAATTGCCACACTCTGACGCTCTCCACCTGACAAGGTTCCGACTGGTTGGTCGATATCGCGAACATCAATGCCCAACTTCGCCATTTCGTCTTTTGCCGTGGCGCGCGCAAACTTGGTGTCCAGCAAATTAATTGGCCCGAAACGTTTTGTTGGTTCTGAACCAAGAAAGAAGTTTCGCCATACTGACATCAATGGAGCCATCGCCAAATCTTGATACACAGTTGCGATACCGAGCGAGCGCGCCTCACGAGGTGACTCAAACGAAACTTCGTGGCCTTCGAACAAATACTTTCCGGTGCTTGGCTTATGCAAACCGCTGATTATTTTAATGAAAGTTGATTTGCCGGCACCGTTATCACCAAGTACGCAAGTAACTTCGCCGGCTTTAACGGTCGTTGAAACATTCTCGAGTGCCTTGACATTACCAAAGTACTTGCCGATATTTTGAAGCTCAAGAAGCGGAGTTGTGTTACTCATCGTTGTTCGTTCGCTTTCTTTCTTACAAAGTTATTGACGAGCACTGCGACAAGCAAAACTGCGCCCAAGAAGATGAACCGTCCGTCTTGGTTCCATTGCGCAGCGGGGATTCCGTTTTTAGATATAGCCATAATTAAGGCACCGAGAGAAGCACCAATGACCGAGCCGTAACCACCGGTCATCAAGTTGCCACCAACAACTGCCGCAATGATGTATTCAAACTCTTGACCGTCGCCCTGTTGTGCTTGAACCGAGTTAAGTCGCATCAAAATCATTGCACCAACGAAGGCGCCCATCAGCGAAGTTGCCATAAACAACGCCGTCTTGACTTTGTCTGCAGGCACACCAGTTGCACGCGCGGCGTCTTTATTGCCACCGACAGCAAAGATCCAGTTGCCATATTTGGTTTTGGTCAAAACGAATGAACCGACGGCAGTGAAGAACAGCCACCAGAACACCGACATTCGAAACACGCCGTCAGAAAATAGAAGTCGTGTGCCAAGCGCAATTGACCCGATGATCATGCCTATTAGGACAAGTCGTTTACCGAATCGATCGGCATTTGAGTCAGCCAAGGTTCTTTTCTGCTGCGCAGCCTCAATAAGAGTTGTAGCAAGCACGAGGGCTGCACCAATCAAAAGCGTTGTGAATATTCCGCCACGGAATCGAGGTGCACTTGAATCGGCCCGGACTGCAAACGCAACGACTACAAAACACGCCGACATCAATACACCTAAATTAATAAAGTGTTTTGTCGAATGCTTACTAGCGATACTTCGAGCACGATATAAACAAGTCGCCGCACCAGTACCAGCCACTGTTATCAAAACTGCACGCACTGCTTGAACTGTTGTCAATTGGAACAATGAGACAATGCCAATAAGCGAGACTAGACAGATGATTGGAAGCCGAACAACAATTAACGCCACTGCTTTGGCGCGAAATTCAACATCGCCGCGCATTACTTGACGCACAAAGAACCACAGCGGCAAAGCACCTGCCGCAACTGCGACAGCGAGCCTCAACCAACTCGGAAGCCATTGCAGCATCACACTCTCTTCGCCGCGATCAAATAGTTGACCTGCTAAAGACGCAACTGCAGTGCCTAGCAATCCGAGAATGATCAATGGTCGAGCCGTTTCAGGCAGCGCACCAACAAAAGGTTCTCGACTTTGAAATCGCGCACGCGAATATGAGACAATCGCCAACGCCGAACCTGAGAGACCAATTACACCTGCAACTACATTGCCGTTGATCGAGTCGGTGCGATGCAGCAGCAATACTCCAGCAACTCCGGCAACGGCCCCGAGCACTGCGACGAGCAAGGCAGGTTTTGATGTTTGTTCTGCGCGCAAGAAAGACTGCTCAATAAATCCGGCTATCAGTAAAACACCAAACAAGATTCCACCAACGATAAAAATAACATCGCGATATTTTGTGTCACCAAATTTGTTTTCACCACCCAAAACTGCTTTGAAGAATTTGTATCCTTCCGCTTTTTCAATGCCCGAGACATTTACAAGAGAGTTAATTCTTTTCGAAAAAACGAGGTTTGCTCCCTTGATGACAAAGAACGAACCAAGGGTGACTATAAAACTGGGCAAACCAGTTTTATTTACAAGAAAACCGTTCCACCAGCCAACGCATCCAGCCAACAAGAACGCCGCTGGAATACATACAAATAACGAAACTCCGTTATCCGTAAAATACTTTGCCATCAATGCAATAGTGACCCCGCTCGCACCGGTCATTACACCGGCCGAAAGATCAAACTCTCCACCGATCATTAATAGCGATACGGCAACAGCCATGATTCCGAGTGGTGCTGCTACGTCTAAAAAGTTCGCGGTGCTACCTGCAGTTCCAAACTTGTCGCCATTGCCCCAGAAAAACGCCCACACCACGACAGCACCAATCAGCGCACCGATTTCTGGCGAGATCAACAATCTCTTCAGTGGGCTGCGATAAGTGATTCTTTCGTCACTCTGTTTGAGTGGCGTTAGGTCATCAAATTCACTCACGCTTCAATCCCCCGATGGATTTAAAAATTGCAATTAAACAAAACTAAATCGAGTTGGTTCGCCCGCTCTAACTTTTGAGCGAGCGAACCAACTTCGAAAAATACTGACTAATTAATTATTTCGTATTGAAACGATTTAATTAACGAGTTCCCTTGCCTACAAGTTCCTGAACTGCGACAACGTTTGACTTGTCAACAAATCCTGGGCCTGTCATAACTGGCAATCCGCCACCAACAGTGTTCTTGTTGGTGATGTTGAGGTAGAGGAACACAACAGCAAGGCATCCCTGAAGGAACTGCTGTTGGTCAATTGTGAATGTCATCTTGTCGGAATTGATGTACTCAAGAATTTCTGTTGAGAGGTC
>CAMCZA010000108.1 GCA_945885515.1 Ferrithrix thermotolerans DSM 19514
TGGCAATCTGGGCTGGCTAGTTCGCTGCAGTCTGGCATAAGTGTTGCCAGAGACCTCGATGCGCAAGCCGTTGTCGTCGGTCTTGCTGATCAACCAGCAGTTCTTGCAACAGCGTGGCTATCTGTGGCTGCGTCTAGCGCCCCACTGGCGGTTGCGACATACAACGGAGTTCGTGGCAACCCAGTGCGCCTGCATGCAGAACTTTGGCAACTGCTACCACAGACTGGCGACGATGGAGCACGACTAATTTTCAAATCGCACAGAGACTTGATCGAAGAGATCCCCTGTTCTGGCTCGGCGCACGATGTTGATACTTTGGCAGATCTTGCAAGCCTTCAGAAAATGTTTGGCGACAACAATGCCTAGCGCAACCCAAGACGATATTGCCCGAGTCACCGAGCTTCTCGGACGGCGACCTCAAGGAGATTTTGAAGTCGTCTTACGCAACCCAGACGGCGACCCAGTGGTTGTGAAAAATGCCCCGTTGCTTTACGACGGCACGCCAATGCCTACGAGATTTTGGTTGGTTGGTGCAGAAAAACATTTACTTGTTAGTCGTTTAGAGTCTGCAGGTTGCATTGATCTTGCTGAAAGCGAAATAGATCCACAAGAACTTGTGCAAACCCACTTAATGTACGCAGCCGAGCGCGATAGTCAGATCCCGGTTGATCACGTCGGTCCGCGCCCACATGGTGGAGTCGCGGGCACTCGAACTGGCGTGAAGTGTTTGCATGCGCACTATGCGCACTGGCTTGCAGGCGGAAAAGATGTCGTCGGCGCATGGGTCGCAAAACGGCTAGCCGAATAGTTAGCCGAATAGTTCTCGCTCAGATTAGGGTTTGTCAGCAATGAAATCAGTATTTGCCGCCATTGACATAGGCAGTAACTCGACAAATCTGTTGATCGCCGATAGCACCGGTGAGACTATTGAAAGAATCGTTCGCTCAACTCGATTGGGTGCTGGCATCACAAAAACGGGTTTGCTGGGCGCTGAGTCAATTGAACGGACAGTGTCGTGCATCAGCGACTATGCCGCACTAATTAAAAAACATCAGGCGACTGAAATTCGTGTCGTCGCAACAGCAGCCTGTCGAATGGCTAGCAACACTGCCGAATTTTTTCAACAAGTAAAGACCGCAAGCAACTTTTCACCAGAATTGATTTCTGCGGAGCAAGAGGGCAAACTTTCTTTTAGCGGAGCGACAACGTCATTTGCACGATCATCGTCAAAGCAAATTTTGGTGATTGATATTGGTGGTGCATCAACCGAGTTGATGCTTGGTGCAGATTCTTTGAAGACAACGGTCAGCCTTCCATTTGGTGCCGTCACGGTTACTGAAAGTGAATTGCACCGCGATCCACCGCGACCAGAAGAATTGACCAACGCAATTTCGCTCGTGTCTGATGCCGTTGATGATGCAGTACACATGAATCCAGAGTTTGCCAGCGCCGATCAAATAATTGGTGTGGCCGGAACGATCGTTACGGTGGCGGCCGTCGAACTTGGGCTTCAACAATTTGATGTCAGCAAATTGCACTCAATGCGCCTGAAACGCGAGGCCGCTGAAGATGTTTTTCGGACGCTCGCCACGGAACCCTTAGTTGACAGGGTGTTCAACCCTGGTCTGCCGCGTGACCGAGCCGACATCATCGTTGGTGGATGTTGTGTACTTGTAGCAGTGATGCGAAGACTACAAATCTCCGAGTTAATCGTCAGCCAGCACAATTTGTTGGATGGGATAATTGACAGTTTGCGAAATAAAAACTCGTGAGTGGCGCCGCACAATATTCTGCCAGCGCAGCAAATACAGCCAGCACAACTGTTCGCAGCCAGCATCCTGCGGGCGCACCAGTGACCCCGAGTGCACCAATGAAACTTTATGGCAAGCGAATTATGCTGCGACCGCTCGTCCCTAGTGATTTCGTGGCATGGAGCGAAGTGCGTCGTCGCAATGGTGAGTGGCTTTTGGTCTGGGAGCCACAACGCTCAGAATATATTGCCGACCCCGCCAAAGATCCGCAGGCATTTGATCGTCGTTGTGTGGCTCGTGACCGCGAACGACAGGCGGGCACTGCATACACACTTGGTTTATTTATTGACGACATTTTCGCGGGTGAAGTCAACCTAAATAATGTCGTTCGAGGTGCAATGCAAACTGGCACCGTTGGATACTGGATAGACCGCAAGCATGCTGGTAATGGCTATATCGCCGAAGGAGTTGCAGTATTAGCGCACTTTGCGTTCGAAGAATTGAAAATTCATCGAATTGAAGTCTGCATCATCCCACGGAATACAAACAGCAAAAAAGTGATGGAGAAACTTTCGTTCCGACTTGAAGGTCTCTCCGAAAGATTTCTAGAAATAAATGGTGTCTGGGAAGACCACCTGCGATACGGATTCACAATTGAAGAGTGGCACAATCGCAAATCCGCGATGACACAACAATGGCTGGCGGCTAAATCTTAAATCGCTGTTATTTGTGCAGCCCGTGCTCGGCGCAATGCCTTTCGACGCTTCCATTCCTTTGTCTTCCAATGTTTCAAACCTCGGCCATTACTGTTTCTAAGACCGATTTGCGAATCATGGTGATGCAGGGGTTTCCAATTAGTACCAGGCTCGTCAATGTCTTCTGGCTCGACACCATGTTGAACCTGTTCAGTAAATAAATGTAACTCTGTGTGTACTCGGTGGCGCTCGTTGTGAGCGTGCGCTCGCAATTCTTGTTTTACTGGCGGTATTGCTTCAATTCGCCTGTGTCGCTGACTCATCTTTTTCCCTCCATCACTGGAAATACTTGAATGTTCTAGCTGCTCTAATCGATACCGTACCCTATTTTTTCAAGCCAAGTCATAGTCAGCGAAAACTAATTGAAAAATTTTTTGAAGGCTACGACTTCTTCATTCGGCTTTGCAGTGCCGCAAGACGCTCGGCAAACCACGGCTGGCGAGTCGTCCAAACCTGTGGATCAAGTTCTTTGGCGATCGCCTCACTATGCGTGGCTATATTCGCCATCTCTTGAATTGTGCGCTTTGTGATGATTGCCAACTCACGGGGCGCACTCGCCGCACGAACTGCCATAAGACGCGACGCTGAAATCAACTCATCGTCGGGCACACATTTGTAGGCCAAACCAACTCGCTGTGCTTCTTGGCCATCAAGAATTTCTCCGAAAACAACCGCCGCCATCGTCGCTTGCGGACCAGCGATGTTTTGAAACATCCATGTGTGACCACCGCCTGGGTGCAAACCAATCTGCAAAAACCGTGTATCAAATTTTGCGCGGTGAGCCGCAATTCGGACATCACAACACAATGCGAGATTCATACCAGCACCAACTGCTGCACCATTGACAGCAGCAATCGTCGGCAAAGGTGTGCGCGCGATGCGCAAAAAACCTTCGTAAATTCGACTCAATGATTCGCCGTCTGCTTCGGCGAGATTTCCCAGGTTAGCTCCAGCACAAAAAGCGGGCGCAGTGCCGGTGACGATAATTGCGCCGACAGTTTTGTCGGCTTCAATTTCGTCCATTGCTTGCGTGATATCGCCAACCATTTCGGCAGTCATTGTGTTGCGTTCGGCGGGATTATTTAGCGTCAGGGTGGCAACACCCTCACTGCGTTCAAGGATTATCAGACTCATGAGCATTTAGTTTCGCACATTGTTAGCGTGATAGCCACATGCTCGACCATGTTTTTAGCGATGCTATTGGCGCACTGCGCGATGCCTTTACGAATGCGTTTTTAGAGCGCCAAGCGTTTGATGAACACTTTCAGTCAGACATCTTGCTCGGCGATCTCGTCTGGGAGACAAGTTACGGCTTGCCCGGAGAAGGTCACCCGCCGCGGGTTGTATCACACATCACTTTGACTTGGCCGAGTTGGAGCCAAGCAAATTATCGCGCCTGGTACACCGAAGAAGTTTTTCACGAGTCACCCGAAATTGAAATGGAAATCGTCTTTCGTGTGCAGCGACTTGCCGGGCAACCAGATTCTTCCATGGTCACTGAAATCACACCGTTAAAGAGTCCTCAAATTAGTGCCAGTCAACTTGAGCGCGAGAGCATCACTATTGAAATCACCCACCCAACACTGCCTGCTGAACGCATTGACCACGCGATTGAAGTTACTTATTCGGGCGACTATGAACTTGCCGAAGAAACTTTGCAGGATGGCACGAGCAAACTTTTAGATGAGCACTTCTCGACGCTTGGTGGCTGGATCGCCACGACACTCGTCAGACTTGGCGACTTGCAACTTGAGTTTTTACCTGCTGACGAAGTCTAATTTTAGTTACTAACCAGCAAACTTTCTACTGCAAGTTTTTTGGTACGACCGTCTTCAGCGGCACTAGTGGCCGTGAGCCCATGTGCGAGATTACTTCTGATGCAACAATCGACCCGATCTTTCCGCATTGTTCAATTGGCTTGCCCCGCACAAAACCATACAGAAACCCCGCCGCATACATGTCGCCGGCACCAGTGGCGTCAACAACACTGTCAACTGGTTCTGCATCGATAATCACGACTTCATCACCATCAATAACTACAGACCCGTGCTCGTTGCGTGTCACCGCAGCGAATTCACAGTCTTCTCGCAACTTATGTAATGCGTCATTGATTGAAGCAACTTGATACAGCGCCTTGATTTCATCTTCGTTTGAAAACAAAATATCGATGTCATTTTTGACAAGAGACAGAAAGTCTTCACGGTGACGATCAACACAAAACGAGTCAGAAAGAGTCAATGCGACTTTTCGACCAGCAGCGTGCGCATATTCGGCGGCGACACGAAATGCTTCTTTGGCTGCATCACGATCAAACAAATACCCTTCGAGCATTACGACTGCCGCACTTTGCACTGCTTCGCGCGAGATATCCGCTGCGTCCAATAGTGACGCTGCGCCGAGAAATGTGTTCATTGTGCGGTTGCCATCTGG
>CAMCZA010000109.1 GCA_945885515.1 Ferrithrix thermotolerans DSM 19514
TTTCGTTCTGCTTCTGGAATGCCAAGTTTTTCGTAAGTCTTGCGCATCTCTTCGGGGAGGTCTTCCCATTCGCTGACTTGGTCTGTGGCTGGCTTTAGGTAGTAGTAAATATCTTGAAAATCAATGTCGGGCATGTTGACTGCAAACCAGTCAAGCATCGGCTTTTTTTCGAATGTCTGCAACGAACGCAAACGCATCTTGCGCATCCACTCTGGCTCGCCTTTCCACCACGAGATTTGCTCTACGACGCCCGTGTTTAATCCTTTAACTGGTTCAAAGGCATATTCGACTTCATCGCTCCAGCCGAGTTGGTACTTGCTGAGATCAAGATCAAATGACGTCACTTCTGATTCTCCTTGGATTGGTTAAACAACTACCTGGTTAACTAATTAATTAACACTGTCTGCATAGTAACAATTATCGCAACTAAATGCTCAGAAATAGACAGGTAGTTAGACACAGATAGCGTGACGCATCTCATGGAACGCTTCGGGCTCGTCGGTTTACCAAACGCAGGAAAGTCTTCGTTATATAACGCTCTGACTGGGTCGAACGCGCTGGCTGCACCATACCCATTTGCGACCAAAGATCCGAATATCGGCATGGCCAAGGTTCTTGACCCGCGACTTGATGCGTTAGCGGTGATGTCAAAGTCACAGAAAACTGTTTACGCCACTGTTGAGGTTGTTGATATCGGTGGACTTGTCGAAGGCGCAAGCAAAGGTGAAGGACTCGGAAATAAATTTCTTGCCAACATTCGTGAAGTGGATGCAATCGTTTATGTTTTGCGCGCATTTGCCGATGATGACATTCCTGGGCCGAGTGACCCGCTTGAACATTTGCGAGTACTCGAAATCGAACTTGCGCTCGCCGATCTTGAATCTGTTGAGACAAAAATTAATCGGATGCAGAAGGCCGCCCGAATGGACAAGTCGCTCGAAGATGAACTCGGCGCTTTGACGCGCGCGCAGGCGAATCTTGCAGAGGGTCGACCGCTATATCGAGCAGTAATTTCTAAAGATGATCTTGAGTTGCTTGCACCACATTTTCTGTTGACAACTCGCCGAGTGCTCGCAGTTGTAAATGTCGCCGAGGATGACTTGGCGCGAATTCCAGAATTTGAAGCGCTGGTGCGCAAAGAACTTGCGCCACCTGGCTCGGCAAGCGAGAATCAAGTTGAAGTTCTCGGTATGAGTGTGCAACTTGAAGCCGAAGCTGCACAGTTAGAGCCAAAAGATCGCAAAGAAATGCTCGAAGCACTTGGTCTGGGTGAAGGTGCTCTGCCACGAATGGTTCGCTCGGCGTATCACTTGCTTGGACTTCGAACTTATTTCACGACCGGCGAAAAAGAGAGTCGTGCTTGGACATTTCACGCTGGTGCAAAAGCGCCCGAGTGTGCAGGAAAAATTCACAGCGACCTGCAACGCGGTTTCATTCGCGCCGATGTGATCGCGTGGGATGAATTGCTGGCCATTGGTACATGGAATAAAGCCAAAGATGTCGGCAAGATTCGTGTTGAAGGCAAAGACTACGAGGTCGTCGACGGCGACACGCTAGAAATTCGCCACAATACTTAACTAGTCTGATAGTGCGACTATGAGTGCACCGGCTCAATTTAAGACTGGTTGGTTGGTCTGTCAGGCACAAGTGCTTTCGAGTTTGGATATCGCCGATACTGCGAGAACACGACGACGCGGCTTGATTGGTCAAACAGAAATTGAAACTCCGCTATTAATCGACACTTGTAAGTGGATTCATACATTTGGCGTGAAATGTTCTCTCGACATCGCGTATCTTGATTCTCAATTTAAAGTCATCAAGATTCAAAAAATCAAACCATGGCGCTTAGCAATGCCCGTTTTTGGCGCACGGCATGTGCTCGAGGCTGGTGCCGGAAGTTTCGAGAATTGGGGATTAGCCGTTGGACATGAACTCGAAGCCCGACGAACATGAGCAACGGTGCAACATCAAGACGTAGTGGTGGGCTGGTTTTAATTGCAACGCCAATTGGCAATCTTGGCGACATCACCCAGCGAGCGATTGAATCGTTGCAAAACGCAGATGTGATTTGTTGCGAAGACACGCGACACTCTGGAAAGTTGCTCGCACATTTCGGAGTAACTGGCAAAAAACTTATCGTGATCAACGAACACACCGAATACGAAGCCCGTGAAGAAATTGTTTCACTGGTCACTTCGGGCTCGGTCGTTGCTTTAATAACCGATGCCGGAACACCAGGCATCAGCGACCCGGGCGAACGGTTAGTTGTCGCAGTTATTCAAGCTGGGGGCAATGTGACTGCCGTGCCTGGCGCATCGGCATTAACAATGGCCCTCGTAATTAGTGGCTTACCAACTTCTCGATTCGTGTTTGAAGGATTCTTGCCACGAAGTGGGGCTGAGCGCACCGAGCGACTTGCAATGACAACAACCGAACCACGCACGATTGTGCTTTACGAGGCACCACATCGACTCGCAAAAACTCTGAGCGATCTGACAACTGCGTGTGGTGCGATGAGACGCGTTGTGCTGGCTCGTGAACTGACAAAACTTCACGAAGAAATTTGGCGCGGCACATTGCAAGACGCCAACATGTTTGTCGCTGCGACCGAACCGCGTGGTGAGTATGTGATCATCATTGAGCCAGCCAAGCCGCCTGCTCCGCCAACTGACGCAGAGTTGCTTGAGGCGATTCGCGTCGAGATTGCCAAAGGGGTAAGTCGCAAAGATTCTGCGGCGCGAGTTTCGGCACGATTCGGTGTGGCCAAGCGAACTGTCTATGAACTAGCACTTCAAGTTCGTGATGATGGTTAGCAATCGCTGACACGACTGCAGCACAACCATTAGCAGCAAGTCTCAAACTGTAAGTTATATACGTGCAAAAGTTCGCGGCGACAACGCCAATTTATTATGTCAACGCTAAGCCGCACCTCGGTCACGCGTATACGACGATCATCGCTGACGCTGTTTGCCGCTGGCACAAACTTTGTGGTGATGATGTACACCTATTAACTGGCACAGACGAGCATGGTTTAAAGATTCAGCAGTTCGCCGATGCTGAAGGTATCTCGCCTAAAGAATTCGTCGACAAGATCGCACCCCTATTTGCAAATGCATGGGATCGACTGAATATTGATGTCAGTGATTTCATTCGCACAACCGAAGAGCGACACAAGATCGGCGTGCAGAAATTGTTGCAAGCCTGTTATGACGCTGGCGACATTGAAGTTGATATCTATCGCGGCCACTATTGCGTTGCCTGCGAGGCCTATTACACACCCGAAGAGCTTGATAACGGCAAATGCAAAATCCATAACACGCAAGCCGAATATGTTGAAGAGGAAAACTATTTCTTTCGCTTGTCACGCTACGAAGAAAAACTTCTGAAGTGGTACGCCGATCACCCTGATGCAATCAAACCAGATCATCGCGTCAACGAAGTAACCGGTTTTATTAAACAAGGCTTGCGCGACTTTTCTGTCAGTCGAAAAACTTTGAACTGGGGCATCAAGTTGCCGTGGGACGACTCACATGTTGCATATGTCTGGTTCGACGCATTGGCGAACTACATCACCGCACACGGATATGGAACCAACGAAAAACAGTTTGCTGATAACTGGCCAGTTGACTATCACTTCATCGGCAAGGACATCATTCGGTTTCACTGCGTGTATTGGCCGGCGATGTTGATGTCGGCAGGTTTAGAACCGCCAAAGGGTTGGGCTGTTGGCGGATGGCTATTAGTTGGTGGCGAAAAAATGTCGAAGACGACTGGCAATGTCGTCAACCCACTCGATCTGATCGATGAACTTGGTGTAGATGGTTTTAGATATTACGTTTTGGCAGACACTAATTATGGCAATGACGGCGATTTTTCTTATGAAGGATTGCTTTCGCGCTACAACTCAGATCTCGCTAACAATTTCGGCAATCTTGCCGCGCGTGTGGCAACTGTTGTCGAAAAAAAGTGCGGTGGCATTGGGCCCGTGCCGTCTGCGACAAGTCCGCTTGCCGAAATTGCTGGTCGAAGCGTCGCCGAAACAATTGCCGAATGGAAGAATGTTCAACCTGGGCGCGCGCTTGACGCCACATGGTCACTTATTCGCGCAACAAATGCGTACCTCGAGACGAACGAACCATGGAAGATGGAACCAGGCAAAGATCTTGACTTGGTAATGGGCGACGCTCTTGAAGCATTGCGGATCGTGACAATTTTGGCAAGCCCAGCAATGCCAAAGACTTGTCAAGATGTTTGGCAACGCCTCGGAATGTCTGGACAAGTTTCTGATCAACGAGTCGGCACTGATACACAATGGGGTCGCTACCCAGGCGGAACGACCGTGACGAAAGGCGAACCGCTGTTTCCACGCAAGAAGTTGTGACCGTGACAATTTCTCAAAACGAAATGCCAGAGTGGGTTGACACCCACTGTCATGTGACATATGAAGACATTCCTGGTGGCGCAGACGCAGCACTTGACGCCGCCCGCGAAGTCGGCGTTAAACGGATGATCACCATCGGTACCGATGTCACAACTTCGCGTGCGGCGATCGATCTTGCGGCGCGACACGATGATGTTTGGGCGACAGTTGGATTGCATCCACATGACGCAAAACATGGACTTGATGGACTGCACGAATTGATCGAACAGCCTCGCGTCGTGGCAATCGGTGAATGCGGACTTGACTATTTTTATAACCACTCAGATCGAGCCGTGCAACGCCAAATTTTCGCCGAGCAAATTGCTTTGGCACACAAACACAAACTCTCACTTGTGATTCACACTCGAGACGC
>CAMCZA010000110.1 GCA_945885515.1 Ferrithrix thermotolerans DSM 19514
GGAGCTTCGGCGACATCCGCCGCCGACATTTCAGCGAACATTTCAAGTCTTTGCTTACGAAACTCTATTTCAGAACTGATTTCAGTTCTTTTCTCACCAATATTGTCGATAAAAGTCTGTTTCTTTTCCACCCCATGACGATAGCCGAATACGAATAACTCGGGTGGGGTAAGAGACCTGCGCGAGTTCTAGAGTCTTGGAATGCAATTGTTTGATGTAGAGCTAAACCAAATAGACCTTTCGGCCAGGGAGTTTTGGAGCGCCCCACGCGACTACCGTGAATCGGCTTTTGCAAAACTACGCAACGAAGAACCGATTAAATTTTTCGAAGAGATGGAGTTCAGTTTTGTACCAAAAGGCCCCGGCTATTTTGCGCTTACGCGACACGACGACATCTGGCATGTGAGTCGAAACCCACAATTATTTTGCAGCGGTAAAGGTTCAAATATCGCTGACCTTTCACCAGAGTTAAACGAGTTTTTTGGGTCAATGATCGGCATGGATGACCCGAAGCATTTTCGCTTGCGATCTATTGTCTCTAAAGGTTTTACTCCCCGCGAGATTGCTCGCATCGAAGAGTACGTGAAAGTCAAGGCGCGAACAATTATTGATCGTGTGCTTGAAGAGTTTGAAGGTCAAGAATTTGATTTTGTTGATGCAATTGCCGGTAAATTTCCGCTGCAAATAATTTGCGAAATGATGGGTATCCCAGAATCTGACGAGCGCCAGATATTCAATTGGACGAACACGATTCTTGGTGCAGGCGACCCAGACTTCACAGGCACTCTCGAAGGATTGATTGAAGCGGGTATCGGCATGTTCACCTATGCCCAGGCACTTGGCGAAGCTCGACTCGCCAACCCAACAGATGATTTAACGACTGTGATGATGCATGCAGTGGTTGATGGCGAACGGCTTTCATCGCAAGAGTTTGGAAGTTTTTTTATTCTGTTGGTGGTCGCCGGAAATGAAACAACTAGAAATGCAATCACTCATGGAATGGTCGCTCTAACCGAGAATCCTGATCAGCGAGCAAAATGGTTTGACGATTTTGAGACGCACACAAAAACAGCCGTCGAAGAAATAGTTCGGTGGGCCACACCAGTTATTCACTTTCGTCGAACAGCAACTCAAGACACTGAAATTAATGGGTTTCCAATTAAGCAAAATCAAAAGGTTGTACTTTTTTACAACTCTGGTAACCGTGATGAACGAATTTTCGCCGATCCTTTCAAGTTTGACGTAACTCGCACCGCACAACCATCACAAATTGGTTTTGGAGCCGGCGGACCACACTTTTGCTTGGGTGCAAACTTGGCGCGTCGTGAAATCGCTGTAATGTTTGATGAGATTCGTCGACGCGCACCGAACTTGCAGATAACTGGAGAGCCTGCTTATTTACAGAGCAATTTCATCAATGGCATCAAACGCGTCAACTGCAGAGCTAGTTAATTAGCTAGTTAATTAGTTCTGCTCGTGCAAAGCAACTTGAGTATGAGCAAGCGATAACGGGCCGTGATTTATTTGTGGCAACACATATTTTGCAAACAGGTCGCACTCTTTGAGATGCGGATAGCCCGACAAAATAAAACTTGAAACTCCGGCATCAGCGAGTTCGTTTAGTTTGGCTGTGACCTGATCTGGATCACCGACAATTGCGATCCCGGCACCACTTCGCGCGCGACCGACACCTGTCCAAAGATTCTGCTCGATGTAACCCTCGTCATCAGATCCTGTCCGTAATTCGGTTTGGCGATTTACACCGGTAGAAGTTGCGTCGAGCGAGCGAGCTCGTATCGCATCGCCCACCACTGGGTCAAGTCGCGACAACAAGCGTCTAGCAGCCTCACGAGCCTCGCGCTCGGTCTCGCGCACAATCACATGACTACGCCAGCCAAACTTCAATGATCGACCGAATTGCTGTGCTCTCAATTTAAGATCAACGATCACGCTCGATACCTTGGCGGTTGTATCGGGCCACATCAGATAGACATCGGCGCTGGCTGCAGCACAATCACGAGCTGCCTCTGAGAGTCCACCAAAATAGATTGGCGGGCAGCCCGAATTCTGTTTGACGATGCGTGGCGGCTCGACATTTAGTTGCAAAAACTCACCATCAAGACTTATCGCACGACCCTCCAATAATTCACCAAGTGCATACAAATACTCGGTGGTGCGGCGATACCTGGCCTCACTTGATAACTCCTCGCCCGGCATCTCTGATGAAATTGCATTTATTACCAGTCGCGAATTTGAAATCTGCTGCAGTGTTGCCACTTGGCGAGCAAGTTGCGGTACAACAAGTTCGCCAAGTCTTAAGGCAAGTAGTAAACGAATCTGTTTTGTTTGCGTGGCGATACCTGCGGCAAAGGTTGTGGCATCAATGCCAAGGCTGTAGCCCGATGGCAACAGCACGTTGTCAAAGCCATTAATCTCTGCACGACGTACAATCTCACCGCAATGTGACCAAGAAGATTGCAAATCTACATCGGGTACGCCAAGAAACTCATAATCGTCGTCACACAAGGCCGCAAACCATGCAACCTCAACAAGTGGGCGGTTACTGCTCACGTGCTAAAGATATGTAGAGGATTATCTACTTGTCTGTTCAGACAAATTGTTTACGAGCAACCGCTTGAAGAACCGCAGTCGCCACACACATAACATGCCCCCGCACGTTGCATGTTTGCCGAACCACACGTTGAGCAGATCATGCCAGTCGCTGCAGGTTTTTTTGCAGCATGAGATGGTGGTGCAGAGAACGCACCAGAATCAATTTGTGCAACTAAGTCATTTGCAGACGGAATTGTTTTTGGATCAGAAAAAACATCAGTGCCCTGAGTGTTGACAGTGATTGATTCTTCGACTCCTGGCAATGTTGGTTGCATTCGCTCTTCGCGAGTGAATACTCCTAATTCGGCACGCTCATCCGCAGTTAGATATTCAACTGCGAGTCGGCGGAAGAGATAATCAACAATTGACGAGGCCATACGAATATCTGGATCGTCTGTCATGCCTGCTGGTTCAAATCGGGTATTGACGAATGCTTCAATGAGCGCTCGCATCGGCACACCATATTGCAAACCATATGAAATACTCTTTGCGAAAGCATCCATGAGACCAGCCAAAGTCGAGCCTTGCTTAGAAACCGTCAAGAAGACTTCGCCTGGTCGTCCATCTGCGTATTCACCAATTGTGGCGAATCCTTTACAGTCAGCTACACGAAACTCAAATGTTCGGCCGCGACGAGATCGCGGCAATTTCTGACGAACAGGCTGATGTACGACACGCTCAACTATTCGTTCAACGATTTGCGTTGCCGTATTCACTGCATCGCCACCATCTGTTGAGCCTTTTTCGCTATCTTTTTTCGCAGTTGAGAGCGGTTGACCAACCTTGCAATTGTCACGATAAACAGCGACAGCCTTGATACCCAACTCCCACGACAACATATGTAGTGATTCAATGTCTTCGATTGAAGCATCTTCTGGCATATTCACTGTCTTTGAAATTGCACCTGACAAAAACGGCTGAGTCGCACCCATCATTCGAACATGGCCCTCATAGTGAATTGTGTTGTCACCCATTGAGCAAGCGAACACTGGCAAGTGCTCTGCTTTCAAGTCTGGGGATCCAACAATTGTTTTTTGTTCATCGATGTAGGCGACGATTCTCTCAACAACCGGGCCCTCGTAACCGAGTTGCTTAAGCGCACGTGGCACTGTCTGGTTGACGATCGTCATGTTGCCGCCACCAACTAGTTTCTTAAATTTAACCAATCCGAGATCTGGCTCTATGCCTGTTGTGTCACAGTCCATCATTAAACCGATTGTGCCGGTTGGCGCCAAAACACTGGCTTGACTGTTGCGCACACCAAATTCTTCACCATCGCGAACCGCAGCATCCCACGATGCGGTTGCCGCATCTACAAGGTCTTGTTGCACTACGTCAATGTTGTCGATTTCTTTATTAGCGTCACGATGCATTCGCAAAACATTGTTCATGTAGCGCTCGTTGGCTGAGTATCCAGCGAAAGGGCCCATGCGGCTTGCGGTGCGAGCACTAGTTGCATATGCGTGTCCGGTCATCAATGAAGTTAGAGCTGCAGCCCATGCGCGACCGCCTGTTGAATCGTATGGCATTCCGAGCGCCATCAATAACGCACCGAGGTTTGCATAACCCAAACCAAGTTGACGGAATAAGCGACTGTTTTCTGCAATTTTCTCAGTTGGATAATCTGCATTGCCGACAAGAATTTCTTGTGCGGTGAACATAACTTCAATCGTGTGACTGTAAGCCTCAACATCGAAATGGTCGTTGTCGTCAAGATATTTCAGCAAGTTGATTGATGCCAAATTGCACGCCGAGTTGTCGATGTGCATATATTCGCTGCAAGGATTTGAACCATTTATGCGACCAGCAGCATGTGCTGTGTGCCATTTATTAATTGTCGTGTCAAATTGCAAACCAGGATCTGCGCACTCCCATGATGCAGTCGCCATTTGTCGCCACAAGTCGCGTGCACGAATCGAGCGCACAACACGCCTATCTTTAACCGCGAGCAAGTTCCAGTCGGCATCATCTCTGACTGCCTGCATGAACTCATCAGTTACACGAACCGAGTTGTTGGCGTTTTGATATTGAACCGAAAAAGAATCTTTTCCATCGAG
>CAMCZA010000111.1 GCA_945885515.1 Ferrithrix thermotolerans DSM 19514
AAGCAACCGTGACACTTCTTGAAGCGGGCCCACGATTATTGCCGAGCTTTCATCCACGCTCAAGTCAATACACTCTCAAAACTCTCACCAAGATGGGAGTTCAAGTTCAAGTCGATGCCTCAGTTGTTGAGGCAACTTCTCGGTCGCTAAGACTTAAAGACGGCAAAGAAATTATCGCTGGCACCCGAATTTGGGCGGCAGGCGTTGTCGCGCCACCGAGCTGGAAGTTTCTTGGCGAAACAGATCGTGGAAATCGAATCAAAGTCAATTCAAATTTGCAACTAAACGATTCGATTTGGATTGTTGGTGATGTCGCCAGTTACCCAGGTAGCAATGGGCGTCCACTTCCGATGGTTGCACCGGTTGCAATTCAACAGGGCAAACATGTCGCGCGCCAGATCAGGCGACGTGAGTCAAGTAAACCTCTCGAAGTTTTTAAGTATCGCGACAAGGGTCAGATGGCGACAATTGGTCGACGAAAAGCGGTCGTTGAAATGCGTTCGTGGTTGCGGTTTCAAGGGTCACTCGCCTGGCTGACCTGGCTTGCTCTGCATCTCGCGTACCTGTCAGGCGGCCGCAACCGAACAAGTATTTTTGCCGACTGGATCTGGAACTACATCGTTTGGACTCCGCGCCGAACAATCACTGATTGATTGATTCTGCATTAACAGTCGCATCCGAGATAGCAGTATGTTGTGGCTATGCAAGTTAACGGACTTGAAATTGGTCCGGGTGCGCATTTGCCAAATGCTGATCTGAGCGGTGCAGATCTATCTAACGCCGATTTGAGTGGTGCAGATTTAATGCACGCAAATTTGCGAAAAGCAAATCTGACTCACGCCAATCTAAAAAATGCGAATCTTTCACATGCAAACTTGGCGAAAGCGAAACTCTCAAAGGCGCAACTAACTGGCGCAAATTTGTCCAAAGCGCACTTACACCAAGCCAACTTAACTAATGCACATATGTCAGGAGCAAACTTGACTGGTGCTGACATTACTGGCGCAAACATGACAGGCGCAGATCTTTCTGGTGCGACAATGCCTGACGGCAGAGTACACAAAAAAACTCACGCCTAAGCCTTAGCCTGACTGCGTGCTTCCGCATCATTTAATACCGCGCGACAAATCAGCCGTGACTGGCGCGAAAATTGGCAAAACTGCATTACGCCGAGTTTGGCAATTTGCGCACCCCTATCGCAGATCTATTTCTGGTTTCTTAATCACAATTCTTGTGACTGCAGTGATTGCACTTATTCCTCCATTTATGTTTCGAATGATTGTCGACCACGCAATCCCAGATGGAGACAAGCGCAGAATCGTCACACTTACTGTTGTGCTCGTTGTTGTTGCACTCGGTGACGCGGTACTGCAAATCGTGCAGCGATGGTATTCGGCGCGAATCGGTGAAGGAATAATTTATGACCTCCGTGTCGCACTCTTTGACAAAGTGCAAAACATGCCAATTGCATTTTTTACACGCACCCAGACCGGCGCATTAATCAGCCGACTAAACAATGATGTGATCGGTGCACAGTCGGCCGTAACAGGAACTCTTGGCAGTGTCGTTTCAAATGTCGTAATCCTTGCGACAACCCTCGGCGCAATGCTCGCACTTGAATGGCGACTTACGTTGCTTTCACTAATTGTCTTGCCAGTGTTTATCGTGCCAGCAAAGCGAGTTGGTAATCGCCTACAAGAAATTTCTCGCGAGCAAATGGGATTAAATGCAGGCATGAACACACAGATGACAGAGCGGTTCAACGTCTCTGGTGCGTTGTTAGTTAAATTATTCGGTCGCCATCGCGAAGAAGTCGGAGCATTTGGTGCACGTGCCGCTCGTGTACGCGACATCGGTATTACAACTGCGATGTATGGTCGAGTATTTTTTGTTGCGCTCGGCTTAGTTGGTGCTCTTGGTGCCGTCGCGATTTACGGTGTCGGCGCATTCATGGTTGTTTCGGGTGGCATTACGATCGGCACACTTGTGGCGATGGCGGCGTTTGTGCAACGCATCTATCAGCCGCTAACGGGCTTAACTAATGCTCGCCTAGAAATCTTGACTGCGCTTGTAAGTTTTGAACGAGTGTTTGAAGTACTAGATGCACCCGTATCAATCACCGATCGGGTCGGCGCAGTTGAACTAACAAATGCACGCGGTGCAGTCGAGTTTGATCATGTTTCATTTAGATATCCACCTGCTGCAAGTTTTTCAATCGCGTCACTTGAGCTTTCTGGTGTGATGCACGGTGCAGACCCAGACGTTGATGTACTGAATGATATTTCTCTCAGCATCGCTGCTGGCGAGACAATTGCCCTTGTCGGTGCGAGTGGCACCGGAAAAACAACCTTAGCAACGCTGCTTGCCCGTTTGTATGACGTCACTAGTGGTGCAGTGCGAATTGATGGTCACGACGTTCGTGATCTGACCGGTATTTCGCTGCGCACAGCAGTTGGCGTTGTCTCACAAGACTCACACATGTTTCACGAGTCGGTCAAGTCAAATTTGTTGTACGCACAGCCAAATGCGACACACGAACAAATTGTTGACGCATGTCAGGCTGCGAAAATTCATGAAGTTATTTCGGCGCTACCAGACGGCTACGACACAATTGTCGGCGAACGCGGGTACCGACTTTCAGGTGGCGAGAAACAACGCCTGGCGATTGCTCGATTATTACTAAAAAATCCAGCCGTAATGATCCTCGATGAGGCAACTAGCCACCTCGACAACGAGGGCGAAATACTTGTGCAGATGGCACTCACAGAAGCGATGAAAAACCGCACTGCAATAGTTATTGCTCACCGACTTTCAACGATCCGTGATGCCGACCGAATTGTTGTGCTCAATAATGGGAAAATCGCCGAGCAGGGCACGCACGAACAGTTAATGGCGTCTAACTCGATATATGCATCTCAGGTGCGTGCTGGTGAGAGTTTTGAACCGGTTAGGGCCGATTGAGTCGCAAGTAATATAGATTTAAAGGTCTTATGACAAAATTTGACCTAAAGTGCATATCAAAAATTTCTCTGATTTGTGCATCGCTTCTATTAGTCACCTCAGAAATAGCGAGTGCAGCCTCGACTAGCCCGTCAAAAGCTAGCGCTAAGACCAATGCGACAATCACAATTGGTTTCACACTCGAGCCAGTCAGCCTCGACATAACAGGCGTCGCTGGTCAAGCGATACCTCAAGTGCTCTTGAATAACGTCTACGAGGGTCTTTTGAAAGTCGAAAATAGCGGCAAGATCGTTCCGTCAATCGCTGAGTCGTACATGGTGTCAGCAAACGGTCTTGTTTACACATTCAAACTTGCAAAGACAAAGTTTCATGACGGTGCAAATTTGACTTCAGCCGACGTGATCTGGAGTTTTAATCGCGTTCTCGACCCAAAGTCAACCGCAGTATTGCCAACCCAAAAACAACAGTTTTCAACGGTCGCTTCAATCACAGCGCCAAATGCGAGCACCGTCGTTATAGAACTCAAAGACCGCGACAACGACTTTTTGTTTAACCTAACTCAGCGTGGTGGGGTGATTTTTAAAACTGGCACAACAGACTTTGCCACCAAAGCAAATGGAACAGGGCCATTTAAATTTGGCAACTGGAACCGTGGCAACAGCATCACACTTGAACGCAATGATTCATATCGTGCAACAAAGGCACTGGCCAAGACTGTTATCTTTCGTTACATTCTTGATGCCACGGCGTTAAGTAACGCAATCTTGTCGGGGCAAATTGACATCATGTCGACGGTACAAAAACCAGAATTGTTGTCTGTATTCAAAGGTCGCAAAGATCTAAAAATCAGCAGCGGCACGACAAATGGCGAAGTAACTCTCGGTATGAACAATTCAAAGGCGCCTCTAAACAACATTAAAGTTCGCCAAGCAATTCGCCAGGCACTCAACAAAAAAGCACTGATCAAAACTGCATGGGCCGGTTACGGACTCGAAATCGGCAGTTTCGTACCGCCGACCGATGCATGGTACGAAGACCTTTCAAAAACATTTCCGTACGATGTTCAAGTTGCAAAAGATTTGTTGAAGCAAGCAGGCTATCCAAATGGTTTTTCAATCAATCTTGATATTCCACCTGCGCCATACGCCGAGGCTTCGCAAGAATTCATCGTCGCATCACTTAAGAAAATTGGCATCAATGTCACAATCAAACCAGTTGCATGGGGTGAGTGGCTAGATCGAATATTTACAAAAGCCAACTATGACATGACGATTGTCGCCCACGTCGAGCGAAGCGATATGTCAATCTACGCGAACCCTAACTATTACTTCAGATACAACAGTGCCGAATATCAAGCGCTAATCAAAAAGGCGGGTTCGGCACGTACTCCAATTGCGCAAGCTGAGTCGCTTAAAAAAGCTGCAAGGTTGCTCTCAAACGAGTCTGTCAGCGACTGGCTGTGGCTGATACCTAACTTACAAGTTGTGAAAAAATCCGTAACTGGTTTTCCGCAAAATAGTGTTGGAGATGCATACTCAGTTGCGGCAATCGCGAAAGAATAATTCGCTGCAAAATTTAGTTTTGTATATTGTTCGGCGTTTTACTTTATTCGTTGGATCGCTAGTTGCCGCTTGCGCCCTGGTTTTTTTACTGTTACGAATTCTCCCTGGAGATTTAGCGCAAGCAAAACTCGGCATAGACGCGTCTCC
>CAMCZA010000112.1 GCA_945885515.1 Ferrithrix thermotolerans DSM 19514
AGTGGTCATCTTGGTTCAAATTTAGGGGCAGTTGAATTAACTTTGGCTTTGCACCGAGTTTTTGAATCACCACGAGATGCAATTTTGTGGGACACAGGACATCAGGCATATGTTCATAAAATTGTGACTGGTCGTCGCGGTGGGTTCAGTAATTTGCGACAAGCAGGTGGTATTTCTGGATACCCAAGCCGCGAAGAAAGTGTGCACGACTTCATCGAAAATAGTCACGCGTCAACAGTGCTTAGTTACGCCTACGGACTTTCGGTTGCGCGAGACGCAGGTCAAACTCCCGACAGACAACACATCGTTGCCGTGATCGGTGATGGCTCGTTAACTGGCGGCATGGCATACGAAGCACTCAACAACCTTGGTCACGCAAAGCGTCGCGTGATAATTGTGCTCAATGACAACGGTCGTTCTTATGCTCCGACTATTTCTAATTTGATAAGTCCACTTGACTTAACTGCTGCGCCTGAGTCATCTGCTGCGCCGAGCGCAATTGATCCAAAGAGTTATCGACTTCGCCCGCAGGACAGACTGACGAGACGGCTTTCGCGCGCACTGACATTTATTCGTTTAAATCCTGTTTATGTTCGCCGTCAACGCAAACTCGAAAAGTTTTTGTATCGATTGCCGGTCGTCGGGCCTCAGGCTGAGCGAGGACTTGAAGCATTCAAAGCTGGTATCCGTGAATTTTTGCAACCTACAGCATTTTTTGAAGCTCTCGGAGTTAGATATGTCGGCCCAATCAACGGACACAACCAAAAAGAACTGGAACAAGCTTTCGCAGCGGCAAAACTAAATGTTGAAGAGGGCCCACTTGTAATTCATGTGATCACACAAAAAGGCCGCGGCTATGCACCGGCAGAAGACGACGACGAAAAAAACTTGCATGACGCACCAATTTTTGATCCGATCAAGGGCCCACCAAAATCTCTGCCAACTGGATACACCCAAGCATTCGCAGACACGATCATCAAAATTGCCGAACAAGATTCTCGAGTTGTCGCAATCACAGCGGCGATGCCAGGGCCAACAGGATTACTTCCGTTTCAATCACACTTCCCCGATCGATTTATTGATGTGGGCATCGCCGAACAACATGCTGTGACGGCAGCAGCCGGCATGGCGATGGGTGGTTTACGACCGGTCGTTGCTTTGTATTCAACATTTTTAAATCGTGCATGGGATCAAATCGTTTACGATGTTGCGCTGCACCGACTGCCCGTCGTATTTTGCCTAGACCGAGCAGGAATAACTGGTGATGATGGCCCAAGCCATAACGGTATTTTTGATATGGCGTTACTTTCTAAAGTGCCTGGTATGCGACTACTTGCGCCTTCGAGCGCACAAGACTTATCAAAAATGCTTGAAGACGCAATCGCGCTTGCAGAAACGGGTCCAGTTGCGATTCGATATCCAAAAGGAATTGCTCGCGTTGTCGGCGAACACGAAGTTGGTTCTGGGTTGAATGCTCGAAAATTGCGTTCATCACCAGTGCCGAATGTTTGTGTGCTGGCAGTCGGCAAGATGGTCGGCGCCGCCGAAAAAGCGGCTGAATTGCTTTCTGAGCGTGGAATTGAAATCACTTTGTGGGATGTTCGAAGTTGTGTACCAGCAGATGAAATGATGATCTCGGATGCATCAAAACACTGCGTCGTTGTGACAATTGAAGACGGAATCCGTGATGGCGGAATTGGAATGATGCTGACCGATGCGGTAACAAATATTCAAGGTTCAGTGCACCCACGAATTGAAGTTTTGGGATTGCCAACAAAATTTCTGACGCAAGCCAAGCCAGCTGCAATTTTGAAGCAACTTGGACTAGATGCTGATTCACTTGTCGAAACAATCGCCGAACTGGCAACAGTAAAACCAAAATAGTTTGGTGCGACGCTAGTGAATATCGCATCGCTAAATAACGAACTTCAACTTGCCTTGAAAGTTGCCGATGCGGCAGCAGCAGTCAGCCTTGCGGGGTTTAACGCTCGCACATTTACAGTTGAGCGCAAAGCCGACAAAAGTGAAGTGACCGAAATTGATCGCGCAACAGAAACTGCGATTACAAATATTTTGCGAGCCGAGAGACTCGAGCACAGCGTCTACGGCGAAGAGCACGGCATTGTTGGACCGAGTGACGCAAAATATCAATGGGTGATTGACCCAATTGATGGCACAAGCAATTTTGTGCGCGGAGTTGGGGTGTGGGCATCTTTGATTGCCCTTGTCGAAAACAATGTTCCAATACTTGGTGTCGTCTGCGCACCCGCATTGCAGATGAGATGGTGGGCCATTACTGGTGGTGGGGCATTTTTTAATGGACAGCCAATTCGCGTCAGCAAAGTTGAGACGATTCGTGAAGCAAGTTTGAGCATCACTTCGGGCAAAGGCTGGGACAAACTTGGTGCGACTTCTTCGCTCTCAAAATTGCAAAACGATGTTTTGCGTGTGCGCGGCTACGGCGATTTCTGGCAACACATGTTGGTCGCGCAAGGTTCAGTTGATATTGCGATTGACAATATTGGTTTAGCGCCTTATGACATTGCTGCACTCGTACCAATTGTGCACGAAGCCGGCGGAAAGTGCACCGACCGCACTGGCGCACAAGACTGGCGAGCCAACTCGTTGATTACAACTAATGGTCTGTTGCACGATGCAACTCTCGCCTATTTACCTAAATAGTTTTATCGCAAATCGCGACGCGAATCTCAGAATTTTTAGCGAACGATAAGCCAAATAACTGCAGCAACACCTGCAACGACGCCGATTACTGGTGGCAACAAGCGTTTGAGAATCGGCATTGCTAGTGACATGCCCGCTGAACCCAGCAAATCCAATGGTGCATTTTCTACTGGCGTGATTATCCGTCGAGTCTTTGTCTCGTCGCTTGAAGTTGCACTTTTTGTTTCGCCAGTATTTGTTGCAACCTTAGTTTGCGCTGAGTTGTTGCTTGCGTCTTGCGACAAAACGGTCGTCTCAAGGTTGACAACAAATTGCTTAAGCAACTTGTCACTCACATCGGCCAGCGCACCTCGGCCAAATTGTGCGATTTTGCCTGTGATTGTTAAATCTGTATTGACAGTGCAGCGAGTTGTGCCCGAATCAACAACTTCGAGTTGCGCGGTGATGATTGCCGAAGCATTGCCTTTGCCAGTTGAATCACGACCTTCGCCTTTCAAAACTGCGCGATGTGCCGAATCATTGCGTTCTTGAAAAATTGCTTGTCCACCAAACTTCGCAACGATTGGACCAACCTTCACGGTTACATGTCCTTTATATACGTCGCCTTCGATACTGGTCAAAGTTGCACCCGGCAAGCACGGTGCGATTCGTGCCAAATCTGTCAAGATCACCCAGGCAACATCAATCGGCGCCTTTACTTCAAACGAATTGTTGATTTCCATTGCACTAATCCTCCGCAGTGATCATACTTACGCACCTAGGCTTGGCACATGGCGACAACAGTTATCCGTGATGCATCACTTGTTGATGGCACTGGCTCTCCACAACGACCAGCAGACATTGTCATCAACGACGGTCGAATTGTTGAGATTACTCCGGCACTCAAAGCTTCGACTGGTCATGCATCGCATGTGATCAACGCCGACACAATGCTCGTTGCGCCAGGCTGGGTAGATGTTCACACTCACTACGACGCGCAAGCCACATGGGATCCGTGGTTGACACCAAGTAGTTGGCACGGAGTAACTACAGCAGTGATGGGAAACTGTGGCGTTGGTTTTGCGCCCGCGCTTCCCGAACGACACGAGTGGTTAATTGAGTTAATGGAAGGTGTCGAAGATATTCCGGGTGCCGCGATGACAGAAGGCATCAAGTGGGAGTGGGAATCTTTTCCTGAGTATTTGGATTCGCTCGACCGACGCAAACGCGTGATTGATTTGGGTGCACAAATTGGTCACGGTGCATTGCGTGCATTCGTGATGGGTGATCGCGGTGCAAATAACGAAAATGCAACGCCGAGCGATATCGACAAAATGGCTAATCTCACAGAGCAGGCGTTGCGCGCCGGCGCACTTGGCTTTTCTACCTCGCGAACTTCACTGCATAAAAGTAAAAGTGGCGAATTCGTGCCGGGCACGAGCGCGCAACCAGATGAGTTGTACGGCATCGCCGAAGGTATCCGTCGTGCTGGTCACGGAATTTTTCAAATGGCCGCCGAACATTGGCGCGTGCCGGGTGATGAGTGGGGCTGGATGCGCGAACTCACGCGACGCACAGGTGTGAAGATGAGCATTAATTTAAATCAACCTGCAGATGACGCCGAACTCTGGCGAGAAACGCTTACTCTCATCGAAGAGTCAGCACGCCTTGGTGAAAAAATTGAAGCACAAGTTGCAGGTCGCAGTATCGGATTAATCATGTTTTTGCAAGGCACCGTGCATCCGTTGATGATGCACCAGGCATACATCGAGGTTGCAAGTTTGCCGATCGCCCAGCGTGCTGCTGCGCTCGCCGACCCTGCACGGCGCACTCGACTGTTGCAAGAACAACCAACGCACCGATTCTTCAAACAATTCGTGGGCGAAAATTTTCACACAATGTTTCCGATTACTTCTGCGGCAATTGATTACGAACCAACACGCGAACAATCGGTGGCAGGTATTGCTGCAAGCACCGGAAAATTACCTTTTGAAGTAATTAT
>CAMCZA010000113.1 GCA_945885515.1 Ferrithrix thermotolerans DSM 19514
GTAATTTCGACAGACGCCGCGTATCAACCGTTAATTGATCGAGCTGGTGGCCAACTAAAGGCTGCTCGAGCAATGGCTGATCGATTTGATCGCTATCACGTTCGTCGTCCTGCAATGATTCGCCTCTGGGAGCAGGGCAAGCCCGCGGTAAGCCCAACCGCGCACAACCCAAACGCCAAGCAACTTAACGTCAACGATATGTGGCAATTTGAATTATGGAGTTCAGTTCGAAAACGCATCGGTCAACCGAGCCCGGCCGCGCGAAAGCCAGAATTATCTGCAAAAACACCGAAACAGATTTTGGTTGTTGGGTTTCAGTCTTTGAGCCCTGGGCAAATTGATGCATTGTTGCAGCTTAAAGAACATGTCGAAATTCGAGTGGTGTTGGTTCACCCATCGCCGGCGATTTCAAAAAAATGGGCTGTGGCGGCGACGACAACTGCGACTGCTGGTTTGATTCCTGAGCGAAATCCGTCGCCGCTAATGCCGACGGATATTGATCCACTTGTTAATTCGTGGTTGATGGGTTCACAAGAGCTCGAAACTTTGCTTGCGTCTCAAGGTGTCAAGTCAACACACGCGCAACACAACGCCGCGACTTCGCAAACACTTCTCGGCCGAATGCAACACACGGTCAGTCAGCAATTGCAAGCGGTTAAAACCGAATTAGATATCTCAGATCGATCTTTGACGATTCATCGTTGTCATAACTTGGGTCGACAAATTGAAGTGTTGCATGATGCATTGTTGCACGCATTTAGTGATCTCAAAGATCTGCAACCTCACGAGGTCGTTGTCATCTGCCCAGACATTGCGACCGCGGCGCCATTTCTAGAAGCAACTTTTGCGCGGTCTGTGCAAGTCGGCGCAGGTGTGGGCGAGAGTGAGATCGCGAGCGCCGATAAACGGACCATCAAATTGCCGCTGGTGGTTGCAGACCGCGGCATTCGTCAAATTAATGAAGCGTCGGCGTTGCTCGCAAGTGTGATCGATCTTGTGCAATCACGATGCTCAATCGACGGGGTGCTTTCGGTTGCAACCTCGCCACTGGTTCTCGAAAATTTAGGTGTCAGTGCCGAAGGTGTAGAACATTGGTATCGCTACGCCGAAAAAGCAAATGTGCGATGGGGCTTGACCGTTGAACATCGAAAACTTAACGGATTAAACGCACCCGAACTAAGCGCCCACACTTGGCGTGCCGGCCTTGAGCAAATGTTATTAGGTGCGCTAGTTGCTGATGGCACGCAAACTTTTGACTCGCTCGCAGTTGATGCGCTTGACGATGTCGACTTGTCTGACATCGACGAAATCTCTGCGCTGATTCGAGTGTTTGACGCAGTGCTGCAACTTGCAGACCTTGCAACTAAACAGCACACGGTGGCTCAGTGGTGCGATGCAGTTGAATCGGCAATCGTTAGTTTGTGTGGTGAGTCTTGCGATGAACTTGCGATGCCTCTACAACAACTCAGCTTGCTGCGTAAATCGGCCGCGGGTAACACAGTTGATGTTGATTACAGCGATTTCTGCGCGCAACTAAACGAGATGCTCAATGAGGTTCCGGGTCGTCAGCCGCTACGCACTGGTGCGATCACTGCTACTTCGATGATCCCATTACGAGGTGTGCCGTTTCGAGTTGTGTGCGTTGTAGGTTTTGATGAAGAGTCATTGTCTTCAAGTGAAGGCGAAGGTGATGATCTAATCGAGCGCCAGCGGATGATTGGTGACTCTGATGCTCGGCTCGACGTTCGTCGTTCGTTGCTTGATGCAACTCTTGCAGCCCAAGACCGACTGATAATTACTTGCACTGGTCAAAGCATTAAAAATAACCAGCGCCTACCGCTTGCAACACCGCTTGCCGAGTTCGTTGATTTCGCTCGCCGGCTTGGCGTTGGTCAGCAGGCAACGAATAAACATCTCAGCGCTATTGAAATTGAGCACCCGAGGCATACCACGAGCGTGCGAAACTTCTTCAAAGATCAGGTGCAGTCTGAGATTGTTTGGTCGCATGATCAGGTCGCTCGACAAGCTGCGATCTCATTAGGTGATGCGATTAAAACTAAGCCACTACGCGTTGTTGATTTGCCAGCGCCCGTAGTGCTAACGCCAGAGTTGTTAGAAAAAACCTATATCGAACCGTTAGATGTTTATTTGCGTCAAACACTTGGGATATTTAACTACCGCAAAAATGAGTCAGAGATGCCCGCGACTATTCCACTTGAAATTGACAAAAAAACTGCTGCGGGTTTGGCCCAAGATTTATTGATGCTCACATCGGTTGATAAATCGCCTGACGCCCCAGGCACGTGGCAGGCCGAGGTTCGACGCTCTGGCGTTGTGCCACCCGCACCATTTGGCGATGAAGCATTTCAAGAAGTTGAAGATCTAGTTGATGCAATGCAGTCTGCACTTGCGGCGATGAATATTGATTTAGCCACGCTTGCCCCGGTTGCGATAGATATTGATATTTCGCCAGGGGTCAAAATTGTGGGCGAAATACCGATGTGCACGCAGGGCGTAGAAATTGTCACATCTATTGTTTGTTATCGCGCTGGTGCAAAAGATTATGAATACATCCCGGCTTTGCGTCGGCTTGCAATTCGGTTGCTAATTGCCCGTGCCGCGGGTCTTCAGATCAACACGGGTTATGTTCTTGCTCGACACGAAAAGTGGCCAAATGATCTAAAACATATTGTTCGCGAGCGCAAAGTAGTACTTAGCGACTCGGTAACCCAAGACGAAGCCAAACAACGACTCGCAACACTGTGCGAAATGGCCCGTGTTGCATTGGTTTCACCGTGCGCAGAATTTGGACGCACCGCCACTGCCGACACTGACAAAAGGCTTAGCGAATTTGATTTTTTTGTCTCAGGCGACGATTTCGGTGACTCAAGTGAGTTCGTAGTTTTTGGCGACGACCCGATCTTCAGCGAAATCTTTCACGCAAAAAGCCCAGTGCTTGAATTTTGGAAGTCACACCAAACGCTTCTCGGGCTACCCGCCAAGGATAACCAAACGGTTTACTCAGTCTTATGAGCACTAGTACACCAAACATTGAACTCGACCTTGCTAACCAGGCGCTAATTAATGGGCTGGTCGCCGAGGCCAGTGCAGGCACCGGCAAAACATATTCTGTTGCAGCGCTATTGGTTCGCGAGTTAGCGACTAAAGAAGATTTACGAATCAGCGAAGTGCTCGTAACGACTTTTACGCGCACAGCCGCGGCTGAGTTGCGTGATCGAATTCGTGGTGCCGCAATAGACATGTGCGAACAATTACGTAACAGTCAAGCAAAAAAAGATGATGTCGTCGCTCAGTATCTAATTAGTACATTTCAGCACGACATCGCGGCGATGATTCAACGCCTTGAGCGTGCTTTAGTCGAATTTGACAGTGCAACAATTTCAACAATTCATAGTGTGTGCACAAAAATCTTGCATCTTGCCGGTGTCAGTCTGGGCAATGTCGGTGAAGACGACATAACAAGTCGAGTCGTTACCGAAGTTGTTAATGATGCAATTATTTCTGGTGCGGTCGCTGGTTTCAATATTTCACGAATTGATCCAAAAAAGATGGCAGAAGTCATCACCAAATTATTGGCTGACCCGTTTACTGAGCCTTGGTGTGACCCAATGCAGAACCCCTTTGATGACGGCCAACCAATATCAGATGGTGACCAAAAGTTTTTAGATGATTATCTGCAGATGATTCAAGATTGTGTGGCGCGAGTGCAAGATGCGACGCTTAATCATCCAAGTTTCAATGATCTACTAAAACGCGCTCATGATGTGGTCACTGACCCATCACGGGGCGCACTTATTGACGACATTCGGTCACGATTTAAGTTGGCAATCGTCGATGAGGCTCAAGACACCGACAAATTGCAGTGGGCATTTTTTGATGCGTTGTTTCCGCCTGATCTAGTTGATCGTGCACTCATCGCGGTCGGTGACCCAAAGCAAGCAATCTTTGGTTTTCGTGGTGCCGATGTGCGGGCGTTTGTCAGCCGTGGTGACCCAACGAAGAAACGAACGCTAACGACGAATCATCGTTCAGATAAGCCGGTTCTTGATGCGCTTAACGCAGCATTAGATAGTGCAATGTTTGGCGATGGAATTCCATATATTGCCGTCAACGCAAGCGATAACAATCGCGCCGCCCGATTTAGCCCAGGTGGCGCAGTCGAATTTGTCGATGTTGGTGAAGTCAAGAATCAAAATCGACTAGATATGCCGACGGCAAAAATTGTCCATGAACTCTTGACCGTCGGCAAACTCAAAATTGATGGCACAAAGCGCGATGTTGAGCCCCGTGATATTTGTGTGTTGGTGCGCACCAAGGCAACCGGTCGAGCGATTGAACGCAAACTTAAACAGTTCAAGATTCCGGCTGTTAGCAACGGCACCGAATCGGTGATGCAAGGCGAAATGGCCGGCTATGTGCGCTCAATGTTTGAACTGATGGAGCGAATTACAGATGTTGGTCGCTCGCGCCGTTTAGCCGGCACGCCACTTTTTGGTTTATCTCTTCGTCACGAAGCAGATATCTCTGACGCAGAATTACAACAGGTTCAGAATCGTGTAAGTCAGTTGCGAA
>CAMCZA010000114.1 GCA_945885515.1 Ferrithrix thermotolerans DSM 19514
ACTTGATAGACGGCAAAGTTCAAGATGTCGCGGTGCATGGCGGTTTTGTTGATGTTGCGCCAGATCATGTGACGATTTTGTCTGATAGCGCAGAACTTGCCGAGAGCATTGATGTTGTGCGTGCGCGTGCAGCCCAAGAGCGTGCGCAACAAGCAATGCGTGGCGAACATGACGCAACTGTTGAGGCTGACTTACGTCGCGCTCATGCGCGTTTGGCTGCCGCAGGCGGGGTTACAAACTCAGGCAAGCACTAAAAGTGTCTAAGTATCCATTCACCTGTGCGTTGGTGACTGGTGCATCAAGTGGAATCGGTCAAGAAATCGCTGTTCAACTCGGCATGTCCGGTGTGCCTTTAGTTGTAGTCGCGCGTCGTGGTGATCGTCTTGAAGCATTGGCGGCGCGATTCAAAAATGTTGAAGTTATTGTTGCTGATCTTTCAACTATTGACGGTGTTGCACAAGTTGAAGTGCGCATCGTCGACTCATCAAAAACACCAATTGATTTAGTTGTCAATAACGCTGGTTTTGGCTCGTCAGGTTTAATGCACGAGATTGATGTTGATCGTCTCGCGCGCGAGATTCAACTAAATGTTTTGGCGCTAACTCGCTTGTCGCACGCCGCGATTAAAGCAATGGTGCCTCGAGGTCTTGGCTATATTTTGAATGTTTCAAGCGTTGCCAGTTTTCAACCATCGCCGCGACTGGCTGTTTATAGCGCAACCAAGGCTTACGTCACGAGTCTGTCTGGGGCGTTGCACGAAGAGTTGCGTGGCACCGGGGTGCGTGTAACCGCTTTGTGCCCAGGTCTTACTCGCACCGAATTTCAAAATATTTCAAGCATGGAACAAGTCGCTCGTGAGTTTCCTGATTTCGCGTGGCTCGAGACCAAAGAAGTCGCTTGCGCCGGTTTACGTGATGTTGCGCGCGGGCGTGCGTTGAGTGTGCCTGGCGTTTTTTATAAAGGATTAGTCACCGTCTCCGATTTTGCGCCTCGCAGCCTCGTACGCCGCATCTCATCTTTCGCCACCGGCCGCCACTAACTCATCGCACTACGCAATTCTGCGGTGCAGGTACGATTGTCCCAGTGAAGTGTCGACACTGTGGCTCAGATGTTTCTCATGTGCTTGTTGATCTTGGTACGGCACCACCGTCAAATGCGTATCTAACAAAGTTGGCATTAAAACGACCAGAGAAGTTCTTTCCGTTGCGAGTTCTTGTTTGTGAGTCTTGTTGGTTAGTGCAGGCTGAGTCGTACTCCCGCGCAGCAGAACTATTCAATGAGGAGTACGCATATTTCAGTTCATTTTCAACAGAGTGGCTAGAGCACTCGAAGCGATATGTCGACGAGATGATCGCACGTTTTGGGCTTGATTCTTCAAGCACAGTTGTTGAAGTGGCTGCTAATGATGGTTACTTATTGCAATTTGTGAAAGAGAAGTCAATTGGTTGTTATGGCATTGAGCCAACTGCAAGCACGGCAAACGTCGCTCGTCAAAAAAGCCTTGAAATCGTTCAAGACTTCCTCAACACCAGTCTTGCGCAACGGTTGCTAAAACAAGGTCGTACCGCAGACCTAGTAGTTGCAAACAATGTGCTAGCACACGTCCCGGATATCAATGATTTTTCAAACGCCTGTCGGTTATTGATGAAACCAAATGGTGTGTTCACATGCGAATTTCCACATTTGATGAATTTGATATTGCAACATCAGTTTGACACGATTTATCACGAGCACTTTTCATATTTATCATTTGGCACGGTTGTAAATATCTTTGGCAAAAACGGTTTGAAAGTTTTTGATGTTGAAGAAATTGGAACTCATGGTGGAAGCCTCCGTGTCTATGCCCAGTGCAGTGATACCGGAAGTCATTTGGTTTCAAATCGAGTTGAGGACCTGCTTTCTGATGAAATATCGGCAGGTATGGCGAGTATCGCCTTTTATCAGGGTTTTCAAGACCATGCCGAAAAAGTTAAGAATGAATTCCTGTCGTTTTTAATTGAGCAAAAAAAGTTAGGCAAAGTAGTTGTTGGTTACGGTGCTGCGGCTAAAGGTAATACTTTGTTGAATTTCGCCGGCGTAAAAAGTGACTTGATTCGTTACGTGGTTGACCGAAGCCCACATAAGCAAGACAAATTTATGCCAGGAAGTCGCATTCAAATTGTTGCTGAAGATCAACTCAATATTGACAAACCCGACATTGTTGTAATCTTCCCCTGGAACATCAGTGGCGAAATAAAAACTCAGTTAAATTATCTAGCAAATGGTGGAACGAAATTCGTAACAGCTGTGCCGTTTTTGAGGGTTTTTTGATGCAGATTCCATATGCCAAGCCTTCAATCACCCAACTTGAGATTGACTACGTTAATGACGCAATGTCCAACGGGTGGGGGGAGCAGCGAAACACATATTTAGACAGATTTGAAAGCGAATTCTCGAAACATCTTGGTGCCAAGTTTGCAATTGCGACTTCTAGTTGTACGGGGGCATTGCACATGGGTCTTTCTGCGCTTGGAGTGGGGGTAGATGATGAGATCATTTTGGCGGATAGTAACTGGGTCGCCACAGTTGCGCCAGTTGTTCACCTTGGGGCAACACCGGTTTTCGTCGATGTATTGCGTGACACTTGGTGTATTGATCCGAGATTGGTTAAGGATGCCGTTACTTCAAAAACAAAAGCAATTATTGCAACGCATTTATATGGAAATCTTGCAGATATGACTGAATTATTAAAAATAGGGGAGCAGTATGGTATTCCAGTAATTGAAGACGCGGCTGAAGCAATTGGTTCTAAGTATCTAGGGCAGAGGGCAGGAAGCATTGGGTTGTTTGGTGTGTTTTCTTTTCATGGTTCAAAGACGATTACTACTGGCGAGGGAGGAATGTTTGTAACTAGCGATGCAAATCTGTTTGAGAGAGTTTTGACACTTTCAAATCATGGTCGTGATAAAAATGAGGAGCGAATGTTTTGGCCTTCTGCAGTGGGATTCAAGTACAAGATGTCAAATATTCAAGCAGCATTGGGATGCGCACAATTGTCTAGGTTTGATTCACTCGTGGCAAAGCGGCAGCAAGTTCTTGCCACATATAAGAGCGCGATTCTGCCGCTAGGTGGAATTTCTATGAATCCGGAGCAAGTTGGTTCTGAGAACGGGGCGTGGATGCCAACAGTGATTTTTGAAGAGAAGTCAAATTCTTCGCTACTAATCCAAAGCGAATTGCGCAAAAATGGTATTGATGTAAGACCATTTTTTGCCCCACTCTCTACGACTGGTTTATTTCCTACTCAAAAAAACAATTTAATCGCAGGTCACTTGGCTGCTGGTGGAATCAATTTGCCAGCATATTTTGACATATCCGAAAGCGAAGTAGTCAGTGTCGTCGAAAGTCTAAAGAGTGCCCTAACTAGAAGGGTCGGGAAATGAACACCAAAGAATTTCTGGTTTGGGGTGGCAGGGGCCATGCAAAAGTTATCAGAGATTTACTTGCTCTAAATCATAGGCAAGTGGTTGCAATTATTGATAATGATCGCGACTTGCCTTCACCATTTCCTGATGTGAATATTTTTTATGGGGAAGAGGGTTTTCGGACTTTTCTTAAATCAAGAGTCAATATCGTTGGATCAGAAATGTCGTTGGGTGGTGTTGTTGCGATTGGTGGAGCAAAAGGTAAAGAACGCGCAGACATCTACCAGTTGATGATAAAAGAGGGATTAGATGTGAAAACTTTAATTCACTCATCTTCAATTATCACTAGTTCGACGCTGGTAGGTGAGGGCTCACAAATTTTGGCAAATGTATTTGTTGGTTCAGAAGTAGTGATAGGTGACTTTTGTATTTTGAACTCATCATCTAGCATTGATCATGACTGTTCATTAGGTGTAGGGGTTCATATCGCACCGGGAGCAGTCCTAGCTGGAGAGGTGGTAGTCGATGATTATGTATTCATTGGAGCCAACGCAACTATTTTACCCGGGCTGAAAATAGGAAGCGGAGCCGTTATTGGTGCTGGTGCCGTTGTCACGCGCGATGTACCCTCTGGCCTTTGTGTTGCTGGTTCACCGGCAGTTCCATTAAAGAAGTTCTCTCTAAGGCGAATTAAGATTAAAAAGTGGAGTTAGAGATGCAAAATAGTTTTGAACTCACAGCTCATCAATTCATGAAAGAATCTATTGGATTCAGGTACTCGTACAACTTTAAGTGGATGGGTCGTCCGATTATTCAGTATCCGCAGGACATTGTTGCAGTTCAGGAACTGATTTGGGATATAAAACCTGATCTAATAATTGAGACTGGAGTTGCACATGGCGGGTCTGCAGTATTTTTTGCATCGCTCCTTGAGCTCAACGCTTTAAGTGGTGGGCCAAAAGATGCTGAGGTCTGGTGCATCGAAATTGATTTGCGTGCACATAACCGCGAGGCAATCTTGGCGCATCCGATGTATCCGCGTTTAAGAATTTTTGATGGATCAAGCCTTGACAAAAAAATTGCTCAAGAGGTTTCACAGAAAGCTTCCCAGTGCGAGCGTGTGATGGTGATTTTGGATAGCAACCATACCCACGAGCATGTTCTCGGTGAACTTAATTTATATGCGTC
>CAMCZA010000115.1 GCA_945885515.1 Ferrithrix thermotolerans DSM 19514
CCCTTGTCGCCAGAGGTCAGCTTCAGTGATGATCCGTTGCGAATGTTGCGGGCTGCCCGATTCATCTCCGGTCTTGGTGTCGTGCCAGTGCCCGAATTGGTTGCGGCTGTCAAGTTGATGAATGATCGAATCACAATTGTCAGCGCAGAACGAATCCGCGATGAATTTGATCGATTAATGGTCACCGAACGACCTTCATTTGGTCTGTGGTTTTTGGTTGACAATGGCCTGTCACAACATTTTTTGCCAGAGTTAGCGGCGATGCAACTCGAACAAGATCCGATTCATCGACACAAAGACGTGCTTACGCACACGCTGGCTGTTGTTGAAAATGTGCAGTCTGATGCACCATGTGATTTTCGCATCACACGACTGGCGGCATTGTTTCACGATGTCGGCAAGCCAAAGACAAGATCAATTCGTGCCGGCAAGGGCGTAACTTTTTATCATCATGAGGCCGTTGGCGCACGCATGACGCGAGAGCGAATGCGCAAGTTGAAGTACTCAACCCAAGATATTGAAACCGTTTCTGAACTTGTTGCATTAAGTGCGAGATTCCATACATATCAAATGGGATGGACCGATGCCGCGGTGCGTCGTTATGTGCGAGATGCCGGCGCACATCTCGCAGATCTAAATGTTCTGACCCGAAGTGACTGCACGACTAGAAACGAAAAGAAAGTTGAAGCACTTGCACGGCGAATGAGCGAACTTGAACAACGCATTGCAGAACTCGCGGTGAGTGAAGAACTAAAAGCGATGCGGCCAGAATTAGATGGCTCGCAAGTGATGGAATTTCTTGAAATTAAACCCGGACGAGAAATTGGCGAAGCGCTTGATTTTCTTATGGAAATCCGCATTGAAGAAGGCCTGCTAGGCGACTCAGAAATTCGGGCGCGGCTCAAATCTTGGTGGGACTCGCAAGTCGGCTAGTTTGTGTCGATAAGGTCCAAATATATATGAAACGCAAATTTGAAAATAACGATCACGTCACCACTGACGATGATGCATCTGTTGGTGAAATTGATCATCGTCTAACCAGACGAGCGCTAATAAACAATTTTCGGCGTGGTGAAGTCTCTCGCGACACTTTGTGCGATGCTCACCCCGAGTTAATGCGCGTGGCGAAAAACTTTGGTCGTGCAACGCGGGTCAAGTGCCCAATCTGCGTCAAAGATCAACTCGTCACCGTTTCGTACTTATTTGGTCCGCGACTACCGAGTCACGGTCGGTTTATCGCAACTCGAGACGAGATCGAGCGTTTTGATGAACGACCCGAGCGATTCACGGCCTATTTGATAGAGGTCTGTCGAACTTGCAGTTGGCATCACCTACTTAAGACCCGCATTCTTGGGGGTCATCGTAAATCAGGAAAGTCAGTAATCGCCCAATAACCCTGTAACAGGCCTGTGGCACTGTGTTGTTGTGCCGTTACACTTTCAATTTCACATACCTGCCCCTTCGGGGGCCCCAATTAATAGTTGGGTCCGGAGGGAGTTTTTATGCGCGCATACGAATTAATGGTCATTGTCAGCGGCAATCTTGAAGAGTCTGCTGCCCACAACTGGATAAGTGTGGTCACCAAGTCAGTAACTACTGCCGGCGGCACAGTTCACGGCACACCTGACTGGTGGGGAAAGCGTCGCTTGGCTTATCCAATCAAAAAACAAAGCGACGGCTACTACGCAATTTTCAATATCACAGCACCAGGTGGGGCACTCGACGAAGCCGAGCGCGCCATGCGAATTGCTGATGATGTTCTAAGGCACAAACTTTTCCGCCTTCCTGATGACGAAGCCGCACGTCGCGGTATGACCGTCTCGGCATAGAAATATTCACAACAGAAATTAAAGGATCAAAAAATGGCTGACAACAGCATCACTCTCGTCGGAAACTTAACTCGTGACCCAGAAATTCGATTCACCGCAACTGGTCGCGCTGTGGCGTCGTTCGGTATTGCAGTTGGTCGTCGCTACCAGGTCAACGGTGAATGGCAAGAACAAACCTCCTATTTCAATGTCACTGCATGGGGTCAACTTGGCGAAAATGCTGCAGCAACTTTTACCAAAGGCACCCGGGTTGTCGTAACCGGTCGACTTGAGCAACGCGAATACACATCGCGTGAGGGCGAAAAGCGAACTGCAATTGATGTCATTGCCGACGAGCTTGGGCCAAGTTTGCGTTGGGCGACCGCAACGGTTGTACGCACACCAAAGACAGATAATCCTGGTGGCGGAGCATCCAATAATCGCCCTGCCAACAGCGGCACCAATCCAGGTACCGAAGCAACGCCTTTCGATGGCGAAGAACCGTTCTAAAACTCAACTAGCAAATCAACCAGACGATTAAGGACATTCCCAATGACAAGTAAATCCAATAAATTAAGAGCACAAAAAGCGTTGTTGCGCAAACCAAAAAAGCGCTCAACTGTTATTGTCAAAGAGAAGGTCGGCTTTGTCGACTATAAAGATGTCAATTTATTGCAGCGCTACATGTCAGATCGCTCTAAGTTGCGTGCGCGTCGAATGAACGGCAACAATGTTCAGCTTCAACGCGACATCGCAACAGCAGTAAAAAATGCTCGTGAGATGGCGTTGTTGCCATACGTCAAGCAAGTTTCTGCGACTCGCGCTCCGCGCGAGCGTGGCGAGTACGGTTCTGACGACCGAGACCGAGATCGTGGCCCTCGTCGTCCGCGCCGAGATGACTCGTCTTCAAGTGGAGCATCAACTCAAAGTTCGGCAACTTTCTCCGAGACAATAGAAGTTGCCCCAAACATCACTGCCGAAATTTCAACCGAGACAAACACAGACGGAGCAGCATCATGAAAATTCTTCTCCGATCAGATGTCAAGGGCTTAGGCCGTCGCGGTGACATTGTCCGCGTTTCAGCCGGGCACGCACGCAATTTTCTTTTGCCAAACGATCTTGCCGTTGTTGCAAATGACGGCACTGTCGTTCAGGCCGAGGCAATGCGCAAGGCCCAAGAACTTAAAGCAGCCACAGATCGTGAGTCGGCTCGCAATCTCGCTACTTCGTTGTCAACAAAGGTCATCACAATTTCAGCCAAGGCGGGCAATGAAGGTCGTTTATTCGGATCAATCACTTCTGCCGAAATCGTTAAAGCTGTCTTTGATCAGACTGGTATAACAATTGATCGCAAGCAAGTTCAATTAGAAGCACCATTGCGTGCACTTGGCGATCATGTTGTCGCAGTCGAATTGTTTACCGAAGTTTCAACCAATATCGCCGTAAATATTGTCGCTAAATAGAAGTTTTTAATTAGGCGCACTGCGCGAATTATTTAGACTTTATCCACAGGAAATCCCCAAAGGCTGTGTAATTTCGTGTCCGCTATTTACCGCTAAAGGTAGGCAATATCTTGATTTCCACTTGTTATCAACAAGAAAATCACAGGGTTATACCGCTAGCAATCAACAGGCAAACACAGGCATTGTGTAGTCATGTCAATTGCTGAATTTCCGCGTGGCGACCGCAGTGGGTCTTCGCAGCGACAACCCAGTCGCATTCCACCGCACAGCATCGAGGCCGAAGCGTCTCTGCTCGGCGCGATGTTGTTGTCACAAGAAGCAGTTGGTGTTGCCTTTGAACGCGGTGTTAAATCAGAAGAGTTTTATAAACCGGCGCACCAACATATTTATGATGCAATTCGTTCGCTCAACACTGCTGGTGAACCAGTTGACCCAATCACTGTCGGTGAGGCACTGCGTCGAAATAATTTATTAGACGGCATCGGTGGAATCGACGCGTTACTAACTTTACAAAATGCAACGCCGGCAATCACAAGTGCAGATCGTTATGCAAAAATAGTTCGTGAGACCGCGTCGTTGCGACGGTTACTTGCGGTTGCTTCTGAGATTGCCGACATCGCGTATAGCGGGCCGGAAGATGTAGCCAAAGCAATTGATGATTCTGAATCAAAAGTATTTGATATTTCTGAGAGCAATATTGGTGATGCATCTCAACCACTCAAAAGTCTGGTTGAAACCGCAATGGAAAAATTAGAGGATCGCGCCAATAATAAAGAACTGGTTACTGGTACCGCAACAGGTTTGTCTGGTCTTGACAAGATTTTGCTCGGTCTGCAACCAGGCACGCTGAATATTCTTGGCGCTCGACCCGCAATGGGAAAGTCTGCGTTGGCTCTCGGTATCGCCGTGCATGTTGCGCGATCCTCGGGTAAGCCAGTTTTATTCTTCTCACTTGAAATGGGTAGTGCCGAACTTGTCCAGAGAATTCTGGCGAGCGAGGCCGGTGTTGACTCAACTGTGTTGCGCAGTGGTCGCCCAACTCCGAATGACTGGACAAAAATTGGTCATGCCGTTGGTCGGTTAGATGTCCCACTGATTATTGACGACAGCCCAGGAACATCGGTCGGTGCGATTCGAGCGAAGGCTCGACGAACACTTAGCCGCCAAGGTGACCTTTCTTTGATCGTGATTGATTATTTGCAACTTATGGGTGGCGATGGTCGACCAGAGAATCGTCAACTCGAAGTCAGTGAGATAAGTCGAAAATTAAAGCTATTGGCGCGCGAATTTAAGATTCCAATCTTGGC
>CAMCZA010000116.1 GCA_945885515.1 Ferrithrix thermotolerans DSM 19514
CCGCAAACTTAATCTCAAAGTAGTAATTGATCCATCAGTTCTTGGTGGATTAGTCGCAACGGTTGGTGACGAAGTCATTGACGACACAGTTCGCACTCGACTCGAACAACTTAAGACCCGAATCTGAAATATTTCTGAAAGGACATACATAAAATGGCTGAACTTACACTCTCTGCGAATGACATCGCAGCGGCAATCACCAAAGGACTCGAGGGCTACACGCCGTCGGTCGAAGCACGCACCGTTGGTCGTGTCACAGAAGTAGGCGACGGTATCGCTCGCGTAAGTGGTTTGCCAGATTGCGCAGTTAACGAGTTGCTTGAATTCGAAGACGGCACCGTTGGTCTTGCGTTGAACTTGGATGAAGATTCAATCGGTGTTGTCGTACTTGGCGATGCAGAATCAATCGAAGAAAATCAAACTGTCAAGGCAACTGGTCGAATTTTGTCGGTTCCAGTTGGCGATGCAATGCTCGGTCGAGTTGTAAACGCTCTTGGTCAGCCGATCGACGGCAAGGGCGAGATTGTTGGCGCAATCATGCGTCGCGTTGAAGTTCAGGCGCCAGGCATCATGGGCCGCAAGCCAGTACACGAGCCGCTTCAGACCGGTATCAAAGCAATTGACGCGATGACTCCAATTGGTCGTGGCCAACGCGAACTAATTATTGGCGACCGTAAGACGGGCAAAACAACAATTGCAATTGACACAATTCTTAATCAACGCGGTCTTGGTGTGAAGTGCATCTATGTCGCGATCGGTCAAAAAGGTTCGACAATTGCGCAAACCGTCGAAGTGTTGCGTCAATTCGGAGCACTTGAATACACGGTTGTTGTTGCTGCACCTGCTTCGAATCCAGCGCCGTTTAAATATCTTGCACCTTATGCAGGTTGCGCAATCGGCCAACATTGGATGGAAAACGGCGAGCATGCACTTGTTGTTTACGACGACTTGTCAAAACAAGCAGAGGCGTATCGACAGATCGCGTTGTTGCTTCGTCGTCCGCCAGGTCGCGAGGCTTACCCAGGCGATGTGTTCTATCTGCACAGCCGTTTACTCGAGCGTGCTGCAAAACTTAGCGACGAGCGCGGTGCTGGTTCGCTGACTGCTTTGCCAGTAATCGAAACAAAAGCTGGTGACGTGTCGGCATATATTCCGACCAACGTAATTTCAATTACCGACGGCCAGGTTTATTTGCAAGACAACTTGTTCAAGTCTGGTGTGCGACCTGCCGTTGACGTAGGTATCTCGGTTAGTCGTGTAGGCGGTGCTGCTCAGATCAAAGCGATGAAGAGTGTCTCGGGTACTCTCAAACTTGATCTTGCGCAGTTCCGTGAACTTGAAGCGTTCGCAACTTTCGGTAGCGAACTCGACGCAATTTCAAAAGCACAACTTGAGCGCGGTTACCGCTTGGTTGAATTGTTGAAGCAACCGCTCAACTCGCCAATGCCTGTCGAAGAGCAAGTTGTCTCGATTTTTGCCGGTACCAAGGGCTACTTAGACACGATTCCAGTTGCTGATGTTCGCCGTTTTGAAACCGAACTTCTTGAGCACATGCGTTCGCGCCACGGTGGATTGCTCTCAGGTATTCGTCAAGAGCCAAAGGCAGATGTTCCAAAAGATTTGGCGACTATTGTCGGTGCGTTCAAAGATGCATTCGTGCCAACCAAGAAGACTGGCGCCGTAGATCCAACCAAAACCAATGCCGGCGAAACCGGCGAAGCGGCGAGCGCAAAAACGCTCGCAACCGAGTAGGTCTAACTCAAAATGGCGGGCGGGCAAGAGCGCATTTTGCGCAGTCGGATCAGATCGGTTCAGGCAACCAAGAAGATCACGCGCGCAATGGAACTCATTGCTGGCTCACGCATTGTCAAGGCGCAACAACGAGTTGCCGCAGCCGTGCCCTACAGCGAACGCATCACCGAAGTTGTTAAAGACTTGGCGGCTGGTGGCGCAGGTGGGTCGTCGGCGTTTTTGAAAGCTCGCCCCGAGATTCGCACAACTTGCTATGTCGCGATAACCGCTGATCGTGGATTGTGTGGCGGATACAACGCCGGCATTTTGCGAGCGACCGAAGGCGAAGTCAAAGCCGATGTATTGGCATCAAAGAATTATTTAGTTGTGCCGGTTGGTCGTAAGGCCGAGAACTATTTTAGGTTCAGGGCATACAAGACCTCAAAAAGTTTCACTGGTTTTTCCGACGCGCCAAAATATGAGAATGCCAAAGAAATTGGTCAGTATGTTGTGGATCTCTATCTCAAGGGCGAAGTTGATCGCGTTGAGTTGGTCTATACACGATTTGTTTCATCAGGTCGACAAGAAGTTGTGCGTCGGCCGCTCGTGCCGCTTGAACGCGATGTTGTTGCCGGTGGCGACGGCAAGTCTGCTTCGGGTGGCAACTACGAGTTTGAACCAGATCCAGATGTAATTCTCACAACGTTGCTTCCGCGTTATGTTGAAGCACGAATTTACGCGGCTCTGCTCAACGCGGCGGCCAGCGAGCATGCATTTCGTCAACGCGCGATGAAATCAGCAACCGACAATGCCGAAGAATTGATTAAGAATCTCTCGCGCATTATGAACCGTGCGCGTCAAGATTCGATTACAACCGAAATTATGGAAATCGTCAGCGGCGCCGAGGCGTTGGGCTCCGACGACGAAGATGTTATTCGTGAAATGTCAGTGAATTAGCAAGTAGTTGAGAAGTTTTAAGCGAAATTAAAAGGGAGAAAAGATGAGTACAGCAACAAACACAGACCGAAAAGATGGGCGAGTAGTAGCAATCGCTGGTCCAGTTATCGACGTTGAGTTTCCTCGTGGCTCGTTGCCAGAACTCAACCAAGCACTCGAGTTCACAGTTACTGTGGACGGTCAAGAAAATGTGATTCTCGCCGAAGTCGCTCAGCAACTTGGTGGCAGTCGCGTTCGCGCAGTGTGCATGAAGCCAACTGACGGTCTTCGTCGCGGCACTCCTGTGCGCGACACTGGTAGTGGCATTTCTGTTCCTGTGGGCGACAAGACTCTTGGACACGTATGGAACGTGTGGGGAGATTGTCTTGACGGCAACAACGACGATTTCAAGGATGCAGAGCGTTGGGAGATTCACCGCCCTGCGCCAGCATTCGACACACTCGAGCCATCAAAGCGTATGTTCGAAACGGGCATCAAAGTTATTGACTTGCTCACACCATATTTGGCTGGTGGCAAAATTGGTCTGTTCGGTGGTGCGGGTGTAGGTAAAACAGTTTTGATCACCGAGATGATTAACCGCGTAGCGTCAAAGCACGGCGGTGTGTCTGTGTTCGCTGGCGTTGGCGAGCGAACTCGTGAAGGTACTGACCTTCGTCTTGAAATGGAAGAGTCTGGTGTTTTCGAAAAAGCCGCACTAGTTTTCGGCCAGATGGACGAACCGCCTGGTGTTCGTTTGCGCGTCGCACTTTCGGCTCTAACAATGGCCGAATATTTCCGCGATGTTAAAAACCAAGACGTGTTGTTGTTTGTTGACAACATTTTCCGTTTCGTTCAAGCTGGCTCTGAAGTTTCTACATTGCTCGGTCGTATGCCCTCAGCAGTGGGTTACCAGCCGACGCTTGCTGACGAAATGGGTCAACTACAAGAACGCATCACTTCAACTCGCGGTCGATCAATTACGTCGTTGCAGGCTGTATATGTTCCTGCTGACGACTACACCGACCCTGCGCCGTTTACGACTTTTGCTTTCTTGGATGCAACAACTGAGTTGTCGCGACAGATCGCATCGTTGGGCATTTACCCAGCGGTAGACCCACTGGCTTCAACGTCAACGATTTTGACACCAGAAACTGTTGGCGATCGTCACTACGGCGTCGCGCGTCGCGTGCAAGAAATTTTGCAACGCTACAAAGAGTTGCAAGACATCATCGCAATTCTTGGTCTTGATGAACTCTCAGAAGAAGACCGCATGACTGTTTCGCGAGCCCGCAAGGTGCAGCGTTTCTTATCGCAGCCGTTCTATGTTGCTGAAGTTTTCACCGGCGTCAAGGGTGAGTATGTTCCGACAGCACAAACTGTTGAAAGCTTCGAAGCAATCATCAAGGGCGACCTTGATGATGTGCCAGAGCAGGCTTTCTTGAACGTTGGTGGCGTTGATCAAGTTTTGGCTAAGGCTAAGACGCTTCAAGACTCGGCAGCGTAAGTTTCACTCGTCATGGCAGAGACAAAGTCACTCAAAGTTGAGGTGGTTTCACCTGAACGCGTTTTGTTTTCTGGTGAAGCGCGCCAAGTAATCACGCGCACTTTGCAAGGCGGCGAAATTGCTTTCTTGCCGGGGCACGCGACTTTTTTGGGCGCACTTGTCGAAAACCACACGCGCATCTACTTGATAGACGGCAAAGTTCAAGATGTCGCGGTGCATGGCGGTTTTGTTGATGTTGCGCCAGATCATGTGACGATTTTGTCTGATAGCGCAGAACTTGCCGAGAGCATTGATGTTGTGCGTGCGCGTGCAGCCCAAGAGCGTGCGCAA
>CAMCZA010000117.1 GCA_945885515.1 Ferrithrix thermotolerans DSM 19514
ACAACATCAACAGGTGCAAGATCTATTGCTTGACCTGTCGAGGTATCTTGCGCATGAGCGGCGCCAGCAACAGCAAAGATTGATGTCGTCAACAAAATCAGAACTCCGGCCTTGACGAACGTTCGTAATTGACTGGCTGCTGTGAGCAATTAACTCTCCGAAGGGTGTGTTGAGAAACTTACGCTAACATTTGCGCGTGCACATTTTGCTTGCGACCGATGCTCAGTGGGTTCTCGACGAAGTTCATGCCGCGCTGGGATCGCCTGAAACCTCGTTTGTCGTGTGCAGTGATGGTCGTGATGTGCCGCAAGCCATAAAGCAACGGACTCCAGATTTGGCTGTGCTTGATTTACAGAGTGGATCAATGGGTGGGATGGCAGTGACGATGGATTTACGTTTGGATTACAGCGATGGGCGGGCACCAGAAGTACCAGTTTTAATGCTTCTTGATCGTGTCGCCGATGTTCATCTTGCTCGGCGAAGTGGTGCACAGGGTTGGCTGATCAAACCACTTGACTCGTTGCGTTTACGCCGTGCAGCAAATGCAATTGCGGCTGGTGAGCAATGGCACGAGGGCGTGCCACTTGAGGCTTAAATAATTATTTTCGGTTGCTGACGATTACTTCGGCAATTTGCAGTGCGTTAAGCGCCGCACCTTTGCGTAAGTTGTCGTTCGAGACAAACAACACCAAACCTTTACTTCCGTCGACTGAATGATCTTGGCGAATTCGGCCGACGAAACTTTCATTTTTGCCGGCTGCGTTCAGTGGTGTTGGTACATCCATCAAACTCACGCCTGGTGCGCTTGACAAGATCTTGGTTGCTTCGGCTGGAGTGATCGCACGATCAAATTCGAGAGTCAGCGATAGCGAGTGACCCGTAAATACCGGTACGCGCACGCAAGTTCCTGATACGCGAAGATTTGGGATGTGCAGAATCTTTCGGCTTTCATTACGAAGTTTTTTCTCTTCATCTGTCTCCAACATTCCATCGTCGACCAAGGTGCCTGCAAACGGGATCACATTGTTTGAAATCGTTTTTGGAAACTTCACAGCCGGTGGAAACGAAATTGATTCACCGTTGTAAGTCAGTTCGTCGGCGTGTTCGGCACCGAGTTTAATTTGATCATGTAGTTCGGCGACTCCAGAAACACCCATGCCGCTTACTGCTTGGTATGTGCTGGCGATCATTCGAACAAGTCCTGCAGCATCATGCAACGGCTTGAGCACTGGCATTGCAGCCATTGTCGTGCAATTTGGATTGGCGATAATACCAAGTTTCGCCTCAGCGATATCTTCCGGGTTTACCTCTGAAACTATTAATGGCACATCAGGGTTCATTCGCCATGCAGATGAGTTGTCGATCACGATTGCGCCCCGCTTGGCGTAAATTTCGGCAATCGCACGAGAAGTAGTCGCACCTGCCGAGAAAATTGCGATATCTAAGTCACTAGTGTCTGCAGTCGAAGCGTCTTCGACAGTTATTTTTTGACCGTTCCAATTAATAACACTGCCGGCAGATCTTGCCGAGGCGAAAAATCTGATTGATGTCGCTGGAAAGTTTCGTTCAACTAGCAATGTTTGCATCACGCTGCCGACCATGCCCGTCGCACCAACGATGCCGAGAGATAATTTTTTTGTCACGCGTTTAGGATACTTGAGCCACTAACCACCAGTGGCTTGGATTAATTCTGTTTGTCGGGATTACTTTTATCGCGCTTTTGCCGGTCGCCAGTACTTTTAGCGCCCGCTTTTTTGAGTGAAATACTTTTATCTCGGTTAGTTGTGGTGCGACTTTTGCTAACACCGTGTCCGGCTTGAGTCGGTTGGCTTGCCATCCAAATCTTGTCGACCATCGCCAACGTGCAAGGCGAGGACCAATAATCGAAACCTTCCAAAGTGATCGCATAACGATGCCTAGAGGTACGAGCAAGATATCGCTTAGCACCCAGGTTCGAAAGTTGAGCACGATTGTGCCACCGCTACGAGTAACACGGATCGCTTCGGATACAAGTTCGAGCGCGTCTTGAGGCTGACAGTGTTGCAAAGTGATGTAACTAAATGCCATGTCGACCGAGTTGTCGTTGAGCCCAAGTGTACGTCCGTTAATCACATGCAAGGTGTTTAAGCGATCAATTCGTCCGAATCGCGCAACTGTTTGTCGGCATCGCTCAAGAAATGCCGAGTCGACATCGGCGGCAATAACTTTTTCGCAGCGATTAGTAAAAGTTGCCGTCATTCTGCCGATACCGCTTCCAATTTCAAGAAGTGTTGAATGATCAAAAGAAACATCTTCAAGTTCGAGCAAGCGAATGTATCGCTGAACTTCTTTGTCACCCGTGGCAACAAACTCCTTGAGATTTAACTCGTTTCCTGTTTGGTTGTTGAAAACCCAGCCAGTCTCGCGAACCACGTCGTCGGCACTCAAATCATTGTCGGCAAGATTGCCGGCACGGCGCCACGGCAAATGATGAGGGCGTCGTGTTTGCATATTTCTAAAAAACCTACTTGCGTTCGGGAAGCGGTGCCGAATATTCTTCGCCACTGTCAAGATCGAACGCCGTGTGCAGCGCGCGTACGGCAGTTTCAAGCATCGGTGCCGCGACGACGACAGAAATACGAATAGTGCTGGTTGAGATCATCTCAATGTTGACTTTATTGTCGGCCAGGACACGAAACATTTTTGCGGCGATTCCCGGACTTGATCTCATTCCTGCGCCGACAAGTGAAATCTTGGCGATGTTCGTGTCTTTTGTTACTCCAGTTGCACCCACCTTCTTGGCGATTTGTTGCACGATCGGCTCGGCAGTTGCAACATCTGTTTTTGGCAATGTAAAAGAAATATCTGTTGTGCCAGCAGTCGAAGTGTTTTGCACGATCATGTCAACATTGACATTTGCGTTCGCCAGTGGTTCGAACAACGCGGCAGAAACGCCAGGTTGGTCAGGCACGCCCAACACAGTGATTTTTGCGTCACCTGCATCATGCACGACACCCGAGATAATTGGATCTTCCATTTTTTTGTCTCCTTTGCGTTGTTCGCTCGTTATCCAAGTTCCTTGTTCCCATGTAAAACTTGAGCGAACATGAATCGAAACATTGTGATTGCGCGCGAATTCAACACTGCGAAGTGCAAGAACTTTGCTTCCTGCGCCAGCCATCTCAAGCATTTCATCAAACTCAAGATGTTTTAGTTTTCGTGCTTGCGAGACGACTCGTGGATCGGCGCTGAACACTCCCGTGACATCAGTATAAATTTCGCAGACATCGGCCTTGAGAGCAGCCGCGAGTGCAACTGCAGTTGTATCGCTTCCGCCTCGACCTAATGTCGTGATTTCTTTGTCGGTGCTTACGCCTTGAAAACCTGCGACGACTGCAACCTTTCCTTCACGCAATGCTTCGCGAACACGGTCACCTTTGATCTCAAGAATTTTTGCGCGTGTGTGAACCGTGTCAGTGATGATCCCAACTTGACTGCCAGTAAAACTCATTGCATCAACCGAGAGATCTTGTAACGCCATACACAGAAGTGACATGCTGATGCGTTCGCCAGTGGTCAGCAACATGTCCATTTCGCGACCAGAAGGCGCCGAAGAAACTTGTCGTGCGAGCTCCATTAAATTGTCAGTCGCCTTACCCATCGCAGAAACGACGATCACGAGCTGATTACCTTCAGCTTTTAGGGCGGCAATATGTCGTGCGACATTTCGCATTCTTTCGGGGTCGGCCACCGAAGTGCCACCATATTTTTGAACTATCAAAGCCACGTCTTTCAACGCTAGCCGTGCAGGTGTTGTAGACCTGTAGCATTTTGTGATCATGGGTACAGACAAACGAAACCGTCAAAAAGAAAATCGCCGCGCACGCCTCGATCAAGTTGGTAAGCAGGTGATGCGACAAAATTTGCGTCGCCGAATAACACGAATTGCTGTATTCGTCGGACTATTGGTCGCAATCGTCGCCGGGATTTATTTGACTGGCAATGATGACAGCCAAACAAGTGATACAACAGTGCCTGGCGAATCTACTGAGTCAACAGTGGCCCAAGTTGCAGGTGGCCCGTTTGTTTACGGTCAAGGTGAGTGTGCGCCAGTTGATGGCTCGGGTGCTCAAGTTCAAAAGTTTACTGTCGCACCAAAATTGTGTATTGACCCAGCAAAAACTTATACGGCTGTTGTGTCGACATCGAAAGGTGACTTGACGATCGTGCTCGATGCCAAGAAATCTCCAGGGGCTGTAAACAACTTCGTTAATCTTGCTCGGTCAAAATATTTTGATGGCACAGTTTGTCATCGTGCAATACCTACTTTTATGGTCCAATGCGGCGACCCGACTGCGACGGGTTCAGGTGGACCTGGCTATGAATTTGCTGATGAGTTGCCAGCAGCAGGTGAATACAAAATTGG
>CAMCZA010000118.1 GCA_945885515.1 Ferrithrix thermotolerans DSM 19514
AATGGAGCCCGAGGCGGGAATTGGACCCGCGACCTACGCATTACGAGTGCGTTGCTCTACCACTGAGCTACCCGGGCGTGAGGCTTAACTCTACACACCAAATTCAAATATCATCAGCCGACCAGTGAGGCGTTGTTGCGTGAGATGACACTCAATGGTGGGCACTTAAGCAGCAGTGCATGCAATGCAAGAATCTCGTTGGTATTTAGCCCGAGTGATGAAATTGTTTTGTGAATTGATTTAATCGCTGAAATAATTTCTTCACCGTCTGCAATCTCGGGTTGTGCGCAAAGTAAGTCGCTGTATGTTTTTGCAAACATGGCAAGACCACTACGCAATTCATCGGTTCGAAGTTTTCGAAGCTCACGCTTATGTCGGTCCTGGAGATTTTTGCGTCCACTTCCGCGCTCGCCAGTCAATAAAACTCGACTTTCAAGTTCGTCCAATTCGCGCTCTTGGCGAATTACAAGTGCGCCAGTGGCATTATCTATTTGATCCATCAGATCGGCAACTATTTTGACAACGGCCGCGCCTGTGCCATCAAGACGCATCGCAATAGTTGCAAATGACTCTTGTCTTCGCGCCAAGTAACTGTCAGTAACAAGAAGTCTTGCTCGATCTAGGTTGCCCAGACTCGCTTTTGCGACCGTATTTGCCGTATCTGGAAACACACCCTGATTAATTAGGGCTGTTGCAACATCGTGTTCTGTCAATCGTGAAAAATTAATCGTCACACATCGCGAATTGATCGTTGTCAACGACGGCACAAGTTGATCAGCAAGAAGAATAAAAATAATTTGATTGGCGGGTTCTTCGATAGTTTTCAGAAGTCGCACCGCAGCAGCATCGCGCATCAGGTGAACTTCGTGAATAATTATTACTTTTAATTTTGCTTCAAGTGGAGTAGTCGAAGACTGGACAACGATGTCTTCGGCCTCTGCTGTATCTACGGCAGCACCAACACGATAAATTTCGCTGACATCTGCAAACTCTCCGCGCATAATCAAATTTGCCTCGCGAGAACTGTCGTCTTCGCTGCCAGTGATCAGGGTCGTTGCAAAAGCCCGGGCAGCATCTTCTTTGCCACAACCTTCAGGACCTACAAAGAGAAAAGACTGAACACTTGTCTTTGCGAGCTGCTTTAATCGTTCAATTGCGCGATCTTGACCAACTATGCGTTGCCACAATGAATTCATCAGATTCCGAGTCGCTCGAGTAATTTCGCAGCAATAATTTTCTCTAACTCATCTTTTGGGGGCGTTCCGTCAATGATCAACCAACGCTGCGGATCTTCGGTGGCCATCGCACGAAACCCGGCATCGATCCGCTCAAAAAAAGCGCTGTCTTCGCGTTCGAATCTATCCAGTTCGCGTTTTTTAAGACGCTCAATCAATATTTCAAGCGGCACATCTATATATATGACAAGATCCGGCCATAAACCGTCAATTGCCCAGTTGTTCAGGCGCTTCAATTCGACGAGATCCTGTTGCCTGCCGTAACCCTGGTAGGCAAGCGACGAATACACGCTGCGATCGCTGACGACATGTTGTCCGCGTGCAAGTGCGGGAGAAATTAATTCAGAAATATGTTGCGCACGATCGGCTGCCATCATCAATGCTTCGGTGCGCGGTGAAAGATTTGTGTTTGCTGGATCAATCAAAATGTTTCGCAACATCGACCCGATAGCGGTGCCACCTGGCTCGCGAGTCATTACGGCGTTAAGTCGGGTAGCCAATCTTTTGACATGCGTGCTTTTTCCGCATCCCTCGAGGCCTTCGAATGCGATGTATTTAGCCAAACTCACACTGCAACCCTAGAGGGGCTATGTTCACAGGTGGGGTGTTCTAGCCAGCGGTTTGGGTTTCAGTAGTCTCTGCGGGCGGTGTTTCTGCTGGTTTTTCGTTGGCTTTCGCGACGGTTTTTTTCGCTGCTTTTTTAGCAGTTTTTTTGACAGCTTTCTTGACAGCTTTTTTTGGTGCGGTTTCTAATGTGGATTTCGCAACCTTTTTTGTTACAGCCTTTTTCGGTTTCGCAGCCTTTTTGGTTCTCTTTTTGCTGGGGCCATTTGTCGCTGTGTAGTCGCGACGAATTGCCAACAACTCGAAAGCGCGCTCTGGTGTCACAAACTCGATTCGGTCACCGCGAGTCAGACTTGCATTTGTTTCACCGTCTGTCACATATGTTCCAAATTTTCCGTCTTTGGCGACAACAGGTCGATTACTGACGGGGTCGACACCGAATTCTTTTAACGGTGGCTTCGCAGGACCGCGGCGCCCGAAGACTCGTGGCTCTGCGAGTTTTGCCAGCGCTGCTTCAATCGTGATCGAAAAAATTTGATCTTCACTTTCAAGAGTGCGACTGTCTTTACCTTTGGTGATGTACGGGCCGTAGCGACCATTTTGTGAGGTAATAATTTCGCCATCAGTTGGATCAGCGCCAACAGTTCGTGGAAGCGACAAAAGCTGTAGTGCTTCTACCATCGTCACATTCTCAATTGCCATAGTCTTGAACAGTGAAACCATTTTTGGTTTTTCAAAATCTGGTGGTGGATTCTCAAGTGTTCCCCACTGAACATATGGCCCGTAGCGACCAGTTTTGAGAAAAACTTCGAGTCCGTCAAGTTCACCAATCGGATCAACATATTTTGGAGCCGCCAATAGTGCCACGGCAATTTCAACATTCAACTCGTCTGGTGTCATCGTCTCTGGAACCGATGCTGTGTTGTCTCCACACCGTACATACGGGCCGAATTTTCCGGGGCGCAAAACAATTTCTTCGCCAGTTGTCGGGTGCATGCCAACTGGAAATGCATTTAAAGCGGCGGCGTCGATGTTGGCAATGTTGTGCTCAACGAGCGGTTTTAGCCCCGGTAACTCTTTTCCGTTGCCATAATAAAATTCACCGAGCCAAACTTCTTTGACTCGCAGACCTTGTGAGATCTCATCCAATTCTTCTTCGACGGTGGCGGTGAACTTATAGTCGACGAGTTCAGTGAAGTGATTTTTCATCAGCCGAACAACGGCAAAGGCTGTCCAAGACGGGACGATTGCTTGGCCTTTTTTCCAGACATAGCCACGATTAAGAATCGTGCCGAGAATCGCCGCGTATGTACTTGGTCGTCCGATGCCAAGTTCTTCGAGTTTCTTGACAAGAGTTGGCTCGGTGTACCTGGCAGGTGGCGAAGTCATGTGCCCATCAGCTGTGTATTTATCGATTTGAATTTTGTCGCCGACTTTCATTACTGGAAGTAGCGCTTCTTTTTCTTCAGAGTCTGTTTCTTCTTCAACTTCTTGATATGCCTGGCGGTAGCCGGCAAAGTTTATTGTTGTACCACTCGTAGAAAATTCACAGTCTGCTTGCGGCGTACATAGTGCTGTTGCGCCAAGTTTGACGGTCACGGTGACCCCGGTCGCATCTGTCATTTGCGACGCGAGTGTTCGCTGCCAAATAATTTTGTAGAGAGCAAGTTCGCGAGCATTCACATCGCCTGCAATCACTTCAGGACTTCGCAGTGGAAGTGTTGGCCGAATTGCTTCGTGGGCTTCTTGAGCATTTTTGACTTTTGATTTATAAATGCGAGGCTCGGTAGACAAAAATTCATTTCCGAAACTAGTTGCGATTTCTGTTCTCACCGCCGACAAAGCGTCATCGGCGAGGATCACATTGTCGGTACGCATATAGGTGATAAAACCACCTTCGTATAGCCCTTGCGCGAGACGCATTACTTCGCTCGCGGTTATCCGCAACTTATTGCCACCCTCTTGTTGCAGGGTGCTGGTCATAAACGGGGCACGAGGTGATTTGCGGTATGGACGATCTTCGACACTACGGACTGTCAGGTCTATGGCTGCCAGGCCGCTAACTAAATCGGTGGCTCGTGCCTCGGTGACAACCACGACGCCTTCTTTGACTACGCCGAGTGAGTCGAAATCTTTGCCCATTGCAATTCTGCTGCCATCAACAGATTGCAAACTTGCAGTAAATATTGGTGTAGTTGCGCTGGTGGCTTCGAGGTCCCAATAACTGGCGGCAACATGGGCCATTCGTTCTTCTTCGCGTTCAACAACCAAGCGAATTGATGGGCTTTGCACGCGACCGGCTGATAATCCACGATTTACTTTGCGCCACAAAATAGGTGAAACTTCATATCCGTAGAGGCGATCGAGTATTCGCCTTGCTTCTGCCGCATCTACCAGTTTGTAGTCAATATCGCGGGTGTGTTCAAGGGCTTCGCTGATCGCTGTTTTTGTGATTTCGTGAAACACCATCCGTTTGACGGGAACTTTTGGTTTGAGATACTCCATTAGGTGGGCAGCAATGGCTTCACCTTCACGGTCTTCGTCGGTTGCTAGATAAAGTTCGTCAGCATTTTTTAGAAGCACTTTGAGTTCTTTAATAAT
>CAMCZA010000119.1 GCA_945885515.1 Ferrithrix thermotolerans DSM 19514
GCAGTTATTGGCACACCAGTGGTTGCCGAAATTACATTTGACGCTGCAATCGCCAGAGCAGTCGACGCCGGTCTACTTGCGACTCGAATACCCACAATCATGTCTAAGCAACTCGCAGCAGTCGCGTGAATCGCGCGGTCTTAGCGCGCGTCGCACCAAATGTGCATTGCCGCCTGGATGACTTCTTTCGTGATCAGGAAATTCAAGAGGTCATGGTCAACTCTGGCTCGCAAGTTTGGATCGAACGCAATGGTCAACTCTCTCAGGTCGGCACGATTCATCCTGATGACACAAGAGCATTCATCGAACGCACTCTGCTTCCGCTTGGTCGACGCATCGACATAACCTCACCAGTTGTCGATGCTCGGCTAAGCGATGGCTCAAGATTGTGCGCTGTGATTCCACCAATAGCAATTGACGGGCCATGTGTCGCAATCCGCCGATTCAGTGCAAGACAAATGCAGCTTGAAGATTTTGCTTCGCCACCAGTCGTTGAATTACTACAACAATTAATTTATGACCGTCGAAATATTCTCGTCAGCGGAGCGGCATCTGCCGGCAAGACAACCCTGCTCAATGCGTTGTGCGATTATCTGCAGCCCAATGAGCGCATCGTGACAATTGAAGACATCGCCGAACTGAAACTTAGTCACGAGCATGTCCTTCGTCTTGAAGCCCGCCCCGCTTCGCCAGACGGCAATCAAGAGATTTCAACCCGATCACTCGTGCGAACGGCACTTCGGCTTCGGCCAGACCGACTAATCATCGGCGAGGTCAGAGGCGCAGAGACGCTCGACATGTTGGCGGCAATGAACACTGGACACAACGGCTCAATGTCAACAATCCACGCCAACAGTTCGCAAGACGCACTTCGCCGAGTTGAGTCACTGGTGCTGCAACACGCCGCAAATTGGTCGCGCGAAGTAGTGCGCGACCATGTTGCCTCGGCGGTCAATGCAATTGTTCATGTTGCAAGACACCTCAATGGATCAAGAATGGTCAAGGAAATTCTTTTTCTAGATGAGAACAAAGCAGTCACCGTTGTCGAAGATGGACGAATCACAAGTGAACCTTTGCTATGAGACAGATTGTTGCTTTTGTCGGCGCAATAAGTTTCGGGTGTCTAGTCGCAGTATTTGGTTTTTGGTTCGTAAGAACTTGGCTGACTCGCAACTGGGTTAGTTTTCGACTCAGACAAATCAATGAAGTTGTTTCAAAAAGAAATGTTTTAGATCAAAAAATTATTAGCTCGTCAATTCTTCAACTTGAAGAACTTGCACAACTGTTAGATACAACGGCGCGACATCTTCGTCTCGGAGAATCGCTGGCCCGTGCAATTCAATCAGCGGTTGCAACAACTCAATGCACCGATCAGGTTTTGCGAGGCTTTGCTCGTGCATGTTCTGCCGGTGAAGCAGTTGATGATGTCGCTCAACGAGTGCTAAAAAACGTGACAACAAATGACCAAGCTTTCGTCATCAGAACTCTCGAATTGTCGGCAACTGGCGGCGTCGGTGGCGTAATGGCTGTCGAACGCGCGGCAGTTGTGATTCGTCAAAGAATTGTGCACATTCATGACCGTCATGCGCAGGCGGCCCAAGCCCTGCTCTCGACACGAATTTTGTCTTGGACACCACTCGGTGTCGCAGTTTGGCTCGTCATCACTAGCGGCCCTGTTCGTCACTATCTATTTCTCAGCCGATCTGGTTGGTTGTGTTTGTTGCTTGGCATTGGGTTCAACTTTGCCGGTCGACGGTGGATGGCAGCGATCATCTCACCACGGGTTGCGAAATGATTTTGCTGTCTATTTTGGCAGCCATTGGTGGTGGTTTATTTTTTCGACGACACAAGAGACACGCCAGGAAACCAAACATCAGTGCTCACATTCCAGAACTACTTGACATTTTGCTAGTACTTGTTCGCGCAGGACACGGCCCAGCAACAGCAGTTGCACAACTTCATTATTGGGCTCACAAAGATCTGTATCAGCCTTTGCTCCAGGCGCATACACAACTTCTTAATGGCACCCGTTTCGCTGATGCAATTCAAACTCTTCGCATCGAACTGGGCACGAGCGTCTATCCGCTTTGCGACATATTGCTAAGTGCCGATCGCGATGGACTACCGATCACTTCGGTACTCGACCAACTCGCGTATCACGCTCACCTTGAGCGCCAACGAATGCAAGACATCAACGCTCGCCAGTTGCCGGTGAAATTATTGTTTCCACTTACTTGCTGCATCTTGCCTTCTTTCGTGTTGTTGGCGATGGTTCCACTGTTAGTTAATTCTCTCACCGTTGTTTCCGGTCAACTCTTTTAACGAAAGCGATTCTGATGTTCAAATTTAAAAATGATTCTGGTCAAGCCACAACCGAATATGCACTGGTGTTACTCGGGGCCGCAGTGATTGCGTTATTAGTAATTTCTTGGGCAACAGATGGTGGTGGTGCAGGACGAATCGGAGAACTATTTGACACCGTCCTCGCGGGAATTTTTGATCGCACAGATGCTGTCGGCTAGCAGTTTCAATTTGAAACAAGATCTAGAACTCTCGACTGCCGAGTCGGGTCAAGCAACAGTTGAGTTCGCGCTTGTACTACCGTTCTTGTTTTTATTTTCGATGGCGATTGTTCAAGTCGGCAGCGTCGCCAATGATCAACTTGCTCTTGGTCACGCTGCCAGAACCGCTGCCCGTGCCATTTCGCTTGGCGACATCACGAGCGAAAACGCAAATCAGGTTGCATTCAGCGCAGTAGAAAATGCGGTCACTCTTGAAAATATCGATATTCAAGTTGAACTTGACGAGTCACTTGCCCGCGTCACGCTCACCTACGAGCGGCAAATTAGCCTTCCGATAATTGGCGACTTGATCGACGACTTAACTTTGCACTCAAGCGTCTCTATGCCCCGCGAATTAACTAATTAAGTTAGTTTGCGCATGCCTTTGCGGTTTGACATTCTTACTCGAACTTTTTGTTCATCTTCAAGCGCAAGTTCTTCGGCAACTAATCGGCCCATGCTTTCAAGACGCTCAACAGAAAGTTCGCCACGACCAATCGCCGCGCGTACCGCACAATCAGGTTCGTCTTGGTGTTTACAATCACGAAATTTACAGTCTTCGGCAAGCAAGAAAATATCGGCAAAGGCCCGCTCAATTCCCCTGCCGCTCGTCCACAAATTGAGTGCTCGTAATCCAGGTGTGTCAATCAGCCAACCGCCATTGGGCAATACAACTAGGTCGGCAGCCACCGTCGTGTGCCTTCCTCGTTGGTCACCTTCGCGAACTTCTCCTACTTGCTGTTTTGAATCTCCGACAAGTCGATTCACAAGTGTCGACTTGCCGACACCACTAGCGCCAAGCACCGCAACCGTCTGGTGGTCTTTTCCGTATTCGGCCAACTCATCTAATCCGTCACCGGTTAATCCACTCACAACATGGCAGGCAATCCCGCAAACTCGTGCGACGTCGCGCAGCGCGGCAACATGTTCTGGTGCTGCTGATAAATCATTTTTAGTTAAAACCAAAACTGGTGTTGCTCCACTATCAAATGCCAGAACTAGCTCTCGCTCAACTCGTCGCTCATTTGAATCGTTTGTTGCTGCGTGAACAATAAACACCGTGTCAATGTTTGCTGCAACGGCATGTTGCTCAGCGCGAACCGCATCAGATGACGCGCGACGAATCAGTGCCGAATATCTTGGTAACACATGATCTATCCGATCAAGTTCTGGAGCAACGGCAACCCAATCACCAACGGCAATGTCGGCGCCGATATTTCTGACCCTAATCATGTCATCTGGGTTCGATGTTGCGCTCGTCTTGATAGTGCTCCATCCCCGATCTAGTCGGCTGACGCGACCGATGATAAAAGACGAATCAATATTTTTTGCCGTAACTTCAAATGCTTGATTCCATCCAAGTGCTTGCAGATTGTGTCGCATCTCATCGTTTACGCTACCGAAGCAACCGATAGTGCAATTGAGTTAAAATGGATAACCTAGACAAGTCAATACCCGACCTCTCACGATGAAACAACATGCCTAACGCTCTCGTAATAGTTGAATCGCCAGCAAAGGCGAAAACTATCTCCAAATTTCTTGGCGACGGATTTGATGTACGCGCATCGGTCGGTCACATCGCAGATCTTCCAAGTAAAGGTTTATCGGTTGATGTCGAGAATTCTTTCAAGCCAAACTATGAACTTACCGAGCGTGGCGTGCAGATTATTAAAGAACTCAAAGTGCTTCTAAAAAATGCTGACGAACTTTATCTAGCAACCGACGAAGACCGTGAAGGTGAAGCCATTGCTGCCCACCTAATGGAGTATCTCAAACCAAAAGTTCCCGTCAAACGGATGGTGTTTCACGAAA
>CAMCZA010000120.1 GCA_945885515.1 Ferrithrix thermotolerans DSM 19514
ACTCATGCGCTTGCGTGCCAGAAATTACACGCGCGCTAAAAACCAAATCTTTTGCAACATCGTCGCGTACGAGTCGCGACAACATCAAAGTGCCCGTCATATCTGGGATCAACCCCCAATGAACTTCCCGCATCGCAAATTGCGTCTCGGGGTGCGCGACACGAATGTCGGCGCCGAGTGCCAACTGCATTCCGCCACCGAGTGCATGGCCTTGAATCGCCGCAATAACTGGCACTGGAACTTCTTGCCACACCCAACAAATTTGTTGCGCTAAGTGCGTGATCGCCCCAGTAGCCATCGCCCCTGCATTTTCTTTTTGAGAATCTTTAGATTTACTGTTTGTACTGGCAGAGCCTGAATCAGCCATGACTTGAAAGCTGCCAAAATCAAGTCCTGCACAAAAAGAAGTGCCATTGCCAGAAAGAACAACTGCTCGAATATCTTTGTTCGTCACAAGATCTTTGCCCGCCCGCGAAATCGCGTCGAACATTGCTGGATCAAGAGCGTTGCGCTTATCTGCACGATCAAGCCTGACATCAGCAATTCCGTCATTAATCGTCACTAGTACACGGTCGTTGTAATTTTTCTCGTCATTTATATTTGACATTTTCTCCTCTTTCAATATCCAATGCTTCTAGGTTATTCAGATCGCCCCAACTCTCTTATCTCTACAGTGACATGGCAGACTTGAAGCCATGAAACTTGACCTGAATATCGACGAAGTTCTATCAACCACTCGCAGCGTGCGCAAGCGCCTTAACTTCGACCGTCCAGTTGAGCGTGAAATTGTTGAAGAATGTCTCAATCTTGCATTACAAGCACCAACTGGTGGCAACTCACAAGGTTGGCACTGGATTGTCGTCGAAGACGCAGCCAAGCGCAAAGCACTTGCGGACATTTATAAAGCAAATTTTATGATTTATGCGAGTATGCCTGGGCGAAAATTTGCTGAAGGTGACATGCGGATCGATCAAATGCCAAAGGTTCGCGATTCGGCGATTTATCTTGCTGAAGAAATGCATCGCGCGCCGTTGATGATGATCCCGTGCATTGAAGGCCGCCTTGAAAATGTTGATGCCGCAATGGGTGCAGGCGGATGGGGTTCGTTGTTGCCTGCAGTTTGGAGCTTTATGTTGGCTTTACGCAGTCGCGGCATGGGCTCGGCATGGACGACGATTCACTTGATACTCGAAGGCGAGAAAAAGGCTGCCGATATTCTGGGCATTCCACACGACAAAATTACGCAAGGCGGACTCTTCCCAATCGCTTACACAATTGGCACCGATTTCAAACCGGCTAAACGACTGCCACTTGAAAAAGTTCTTCACTGGGACAAGTGGTAAAAAATTTAACTAGTCAAATGTGTTAGTCAAATGTGTTAGTCAACTAGCCGAATACCAGTTGGCGCGAGCGAGCGACCAGCAGAAGGCAAATCAACTACAAAATTTGTTCGATGCGATGCAAATACATGATGCGACAATAAAACTGGGCTGCCCGCGACATCCCGAGTGATTCGCTCGCAATGCAGAACCGGTGAACCAGTCGGCACCTCTAAAAGACCGGCATCTGTTTTAGTCGCCGAGTCAGCACCGATAGTCTGCGTCGCTCCACCAATCGGAATCTCAAGTAATTCATAAAACGCAGACTGCTCAACTTCTTTGCGCGACAGATGCTGACCCAAATCGAATGGACACCACACAGTTACAACTGCAAACGGTTCACCATTGGCCGTGTTAACCCGCTTCACCCGCAGTACTTGATCACAATTTAAAACTTTTGCAACTTTGCGTGTCGCTCTTTCAAAACCAAACTCAACAATTCGTCGTTCCGACTTCATGCCGTTGGCGATCATCTGCTCTTCGATCGTTCCAAGTCGCCCAAGAGTTTGTGTCACTTGGTCGCTGGCCATCACCCACCCGAAACCTTGACGCGAAATCACCAAGCCTTCATCCCGTAGAACTTCTAATGCTCGGCGCACAGTTACTCGACTGACTTTAAACTCAACAGAAAGTTCTGCTTCACTTGGCAAAACCCGCCCAGCCGAAAATTCGCGAGCCTCAATTCGAGATCGGAGCGAATTTGCTATTTGATGATATTGAATTAATCGAACTTGTACTATACTTGTATACACTAACAGCAGATAAGAAGAAGGATCAAAATGACCTCAAGCGCCGGAACCCCTATTGAACTCGTCACCACCGTCTATTCAAAACTTGCAAAAAACGTTGCGCTCGGACGAAAGCGATTGGCTCGACCGCTAACTCTGACCGAAAAGATCTTGATCAATCATTTAACAAATCCAGCAAAACAAGAACTTGAACGATCGCGCAGTTACGCCGATTTCAACCCCGACCGCGTCGCAATGCAAGACGCAACTGCACAGATGGCATTGCTGCAATTCATGACTGCCGGTTTACCAACAACTTCAGTGCCGTCAACGGTTCATTGCGATCATTTAATTTTGGCCAAGGCCGGCGCACGAATTGATATGGGTGTCGCAATCGACACCAACAAAGAGGTCTACGACTTCTTGCGATCTGTGTCGGCAAAATATGGTGTCGGCTTTTGGGGCCCTGGTAGCGGAATTATTCATCAAGTTGTGCTCGAGCATTATGCGTTTCCTGGCGGAATGATGATCGGCACCGATAGCCATACACCGAACGCCGGCGGACTCGGCATGATTGCGATAGGTGTTGGAGGTGCCGATGCAGTTGATGTGATGACGGGCTTCCCATTTAATGTGCGATGGCCAAAAGTCATCGGCGTCAAACTCACCGGTTCACTTTCAGGCTGGTCAAGCCCGAAAGATGTGATTCTTGAAGTTGCGCGAGTCTTGACCGTTGAAGGCGGCACCGGCGCCGTGATTGAATATTTCGGCGATGGAGCCGACACAATCTCCGCGACAGGCAAAGCAACTATTTGCAACATGGGCGCCGAGATCGGTGCAACTTGTTCGGTCTTTGGATACGACGCTCAGATGGCGCAATATCTTCAAGCAACTGGTCGCAGCGAAATTGCTGCGGCTGCCGGCAAAGTCGCCGAACATCTTCGCCCAGATGATGGTGCACTTTATGACACGACAATTGAAATTGATTTGTCATCTTTGAAGCCGCTAATCAATGGACCACACACTCCAGACCTCGCCCACCGTGTCGGCAGTGGTGTTGCCAAATCGGCTGCAGAAAATAATTGGCCACTTGAGATTTCGGCCGCGCTGATTGGCAGTTGCACCAACAGTTCATACGAAGACATCACACGCGCGGCAAGCGTCGCTCGTTTTGCCGCTTCAAAAGGTTTGAAGGCAAAAACTCAATTGCTAATCACCCCAGGATCAGAGCAAATTCGCGCAACAATCGAACGCGACGGTTTACTTGCCGACCTTGAAGCAATCGGTGCGACAGTTCTTGCCAACGCTTGCGGTCCATGTATTGGACAGTGGGAGCGCTCAAAAGAAATTACCGACAAACCAAACACGATCGTTAATTCTTTTAATCGCAACTTTCCAAAACGAAATGATGGCTCGGCGAACACACTGAGTTTCGTCACCAGCCCCGACACCGTGATCGCTCTTGCTTTAGCCGGCCGCCTCGACTTTGATCCGACTACTGACACGATTACGGCACCAGATGGCTCGCAAGTTTCACTCGTTGCACCAGTTGGTGAAGTACTACCAAAAAATGGCTACGACGCTGGCGCCGATACTTTCATCGCCCCGCCTAGCGATGGCTCAGACATTGAAGTTGTAGTTGATCCGAATAGTGACAGGTTGCAACTACTTGAACCGTTTGAGAAATGGGATGGCAATGATTTTATTTACATGCCAATTCTGATGAAAGCAAAAGGCAAATGCACGACAGACCACATTTCTGCCGCCGGACCATGGCTTAAATTTCGAGGTCACATTCAAAATATTTCAGGCAACTTATTTATTGGCGCAGTCAATGCTTTCACCGGAGCTGTCGGCGAGGGCCTAGACAGGATCGATGGCGAAGTGCGTTCCTTTCCTGAAATTGCTCGACACTACAGCGACAACAATACGCAGTGGTGCGCAATCGGTGATCAAAATTACGGCGAGGGTTCGTCTCGCGAACATGCCGCAATGGAGCCCCGCTATCGCGGTGCTTGTGCAATCTTCGCGCGCTCATTTGCGCGCATCCATGAAACAAATTTAAAGAAGCAAGGAATTGTGCCGCTTACTTTTTCAGACCCGAAAGATTACGACTTAATTGGCGAGACTGACACAATCAGTGTGCGTGGCATGCCACCCGAGCCGGACAAACCAGTTCGATGCATCATTCACAAACGCGGTGGCGACGATATTGAGTT
>CAMCZA010000121.1 GCA_945885515.1 Ferrithrix thermotolerans DSM 19514
GTAGCGGTCGTGATCGCTGCAGCGAGCGTCCTATCGACGTCGTCGATAGCCAAGGCTGAAGATGTTACGGGTGGCGGCGCGTCGTTTCCTGTCTCATTTTTGACACCAGCAATTGCAGAGTTCAATAAAACTTATAGTCATAACCTCACATACACCTCAACTGGTTCTGGCACAGGAAAGAAAAACTTCAAGGCAACGACCTTCAAGTTTGCAGGAACAGACTCAGCAGTGGGATCAAGCGACTTGCCATCGTTCGGTTGGACTTACGTGCCATATGTAGCTGGTGCAATTGCCATTGGATACCGCTTAGATGAGCTTAAGGGTGCAACGCTTTCGCTGAGCCCAGCAACAATCAACGGAATTTTCGGTGGTGTAATTTCAAAGTGGAATGACCCAAGCATCGCGAACGACATCAAGACGAACCCAACATGGGGTAACTCGAAAAAGAAATCCGATGTCAAAGGTGCGACTACTCTTTGGGAAAATGTAACAACGACCTCGGCAAAAATCACTGTGTCAATGTTGCCCGCAACTCTGAAGGCAAGCAAAGGCCAAAAGATCGAGTGGATTGACGACACAACGAAGAAGGTTGTGAAGACGTTGACCGTTGGAACGAAGGCCGAAGCGAGCATGACTTCATCAGTGAAGTCGAAAGACAAATATTCGATCAAGGTAGGTGGCAAGACAATCGCAACTTATTCACAGATCTCTGTAACTCTGCCCGACCTAGCTATTCAAGTTGTATACCGCGCAGACACATCGGGTACCACGAACAACTTCTGCCAGTACATGGCCGGAGCTTCTAACCCAGACTGGAAGATCAACGACGCTTTCCAAAGTTGCGTTCCAGGTGGAATCACCGCCTATGGCTCGCGCTTCGTCGGTCAACCACAGAGCAATAACCAGGCGAATTACATTGCAAGTACGAACGGTGCAATCGGGTATGGAGAAGTGTCTTACTACACTGACCCTTCACGTGCAGCGCAGGGAGTTCGTGCAGCAAACATTCGGAATGCAGCTGGAAGTTTCGTCGCTCCAACATCTGCAGGTTACAACTCGCATCTTTCAGGTGGAACTCAGGACGAAAAGGGTCTGATCACGTTCAACTGGAAACAAACTACAAACCCAACGGCATACCCGTTAGGTGCAACGACTTATGGACTTTGCCAAACAGCATCTGATGCAAAGAACAAAGTAATTGCGCAATTCTTCCAGTGGGTAATTAGTGACTTCGCACCGAAGAATGCTGAAGCACTTGCCTACACACCGCTCCTTGGCGTTACAGCAACTAACGCCTTGGCGTTGGCAAAGAAGTGCGGCGCAAGCTGAAGTAATTAACTGAATTGAAAAGGCCCCGGGGAATCCCCGGGGCCTTTTCTTTTATCCTCAGAGTTATGGCAGGGTTTGCTAGAGATGTTGATGATGTGGTCCGGTAGGCGCCTTCTATCTAGACGCCAACTGCAAAAGGTACAACCGAGGTGCAATGACAGGGCCGATACATCGCGCCGAGTGCTTCGGCATCTAGTCGGCGAAGAAGTGTTGGTTTTGAAGTCATTAAATCAGCACATGCAATCGAGATGACTAACGAGCAAAAAAAGAGTTATGTGTTCAAATTATTTTTTTGTGTCGTCGTCTGGTTGTTCGCGAAGAAACTGCTCGAGTTCGGCGCCAAGATCTTCAGCAGAGGGCAGTTGTACTTGGCTTCGTTGGTCAAAGTCTCTTTCAAGGAGCTCTACATAATTTGAAATCTGTTCGTCGCCTTCAACCGCGGCATCGTGAAGTTCTGACCAGCGTCGAATCTCTTCGTACAATTCGGCATGACGAGTTGGCACGCCGAGCACAAGTTCTAGATGTCGCAATAGAGCGGCTGAAGATTTTGGATGCTGTGCATTTAATAAGTATCTCGGCACGCCGACGCGCAATGAAACTGATGGCAGGTGTTCGCGCTCAAATCTTTCGTGAAGTACGCCGACAATTCCAGTTGGTCCCTCATATTTAGGAAGACTAAGTTTCATTCGACGGGCGAGCGCAGCATTTGAAGTACTTCCAAAAACATTCGGGGTTCGCGTGTGAGGAATTGATTCGTCAAACGCGCCGATCGTCACAGCAATGCTGCAGTTCAAGCGTTGTGCGCCTTGGACGATACATTCGGCGAAAATATTCCAATTGAAGTGTGGTTCAACGCCTGAAAGCACCACCAGGTCGCGGGCGCCATCTGGAAATCGCACGACCACCATCTCGTTTTCTGGCCAGATTATTTTTCTTTGTTCGTCTTCATCTAGATAAACCTCTGGGCGCTGGCTCGTGAAATCAAAGAACGGGTCAGGATCAATGCTGGCAACAACAGTTACCTCACGTTCGTCAAGACACCACTCAAGTGCGCCAGTGGCTGCGCCAGCGATATCGAAATATCCACGAAGTGCAACTACTAGAACGGGGTCACGCAACTGGCCAACCGCATCCCAGTCGGCTTCAAGTACGTCTTCAATGTTCATTGAGGGCTACAAAAATAACCGTGACAAATTACTTCCACTGTGTAAGCATGGCAGCCGTGGTTGCATCTTCACACCCTAAATCGCGAGTTTCAAAACGGCTCGCCGCGATCAATGAATCGGCGACGCTTGCAGTTGACTCAAAGGCGAAAGCGTTGCAGGCAAAAGGTGAACATGTAATTGGTTTTGGAGCAGGCGAGCCAGATTTTCCGACGCCCGAATATATTGTCGAGGCCGCCGTTCGCGCGTCACGAGATCCGAAGGCGCATCGTTATACGCCGGCTGCAGGTCTGCCGCAATTGCGCGAGGCGATCGCTGCTAAAACTAAACGAGATTCGCAGTTTGATTGTGCCGCATCGCAAGTTCTTGTAACGGTCGGTGGAAAGTATGCAGTGTTCGTTGCTTTTGCCGCGTTGTGCGACCCAGGCGATGAAGTGATTTGTCCTGCGCCTTATTGGACAACTTATCCAGAGGCGATCACGCTTGCAGGTGGCGTGCCGGTGATCATTGACACCACTCAAGAAACCGAATTCAAAGTCACTGTCGAACAACTTGAGCGTGTCAAAACCGCAAAGACGAAAGTGTTGTTATTTGTTTCACCAGATAATCCGAGTGGCGCTGTGTATTCGCGCGAAGAAATTATTGCAATCGGCAACTGGGCTGTTGCAAATGATATTTGGGTTGTGACCGATGAAATCTACGAGCACTTAACTTACGGCAAACATGTTTTCACTTCGATGCCTACGGTCGTGCCTGAGATTGCCGATCGTTGCATAATCGTTAACGGTGTTGCAAAAACTTATGCAATGACTGGCTGGCGTGTGGGTTGGATGATCGGGCCACCAGATGTGATGAAAGCAGCAATCAACTTTCAAAGTCACACAACTTCAAATGTTTCAAATGTGGCGCAGTATGCGGCGTTGGCTGCCGTTTCTGGTGATTTGTCAGCAGTTGCGATGATGCGTGAAGCATTTGCGCGGCGGGGGGCATTGATGAATTCGATGTTGAACGAGATTCCTGGTGTCAGTTGTATGCAACCGCAGGGTGCGTTTTATTGTTTCCCAGATTTTTCGGGGTTATTAAATCGCAATTTAAGTGGCGCAACCGCAGTGACAACTCTTGAGTTGGCTGATGTTGTGCTTGACCGTGTCAAAGTTGCGTTCGTGCCCGGCGAAGCGTTTGGCTTGCCGCGATATGCGCGGTTCTCGTTTGCTCTCGGCGACGATGATCTGCGCGAAGGCATCAACCGCCTCGCCGCTTTCGTCAATGGCTAAATGTTAGGAGGTTAGCGTTAGCGTGCGCTTAAGACGATCAGAATTAATGCTTCGCTGACTTGCTCGGCGGCACCAAGAACATCGCCAGTGATGCCACCGATTTTTTTGTTTGACCACCAGCGAATTGTCATTGCACCTGCAATAGTTGCCACGACTACAGCAATTGACCAGACTCCGATTAAAAAAATCATGAAAAATAGTGAAACGAGAAGTGAAATTATCGCAGGTGACCGACGGAGACTTTTAACATAATCAGATCCAAGACCTTCATGTCGAGCAAGCGAAGTGGTCAGCATCAGCGCAAGCGCACCTGCGCGCGCCAAACAGTGCGCAGCGATAGCCGCAGTAAACATTTGTTGAGGCGTAATTGCGCTTAAAGCACAAACTCGAAGCACGATTGAGCCACACATGGCAGCGACTCCGTACGAACCATGCAGCGGATCTTTAAGAATACGGAGCCGATCTTCGGTAGACCATCCGCCCACAAAAGCATCAGCAACATCTGCAAGCCCATCTTCATG
>CAMCZA010000122.1 GCA_945885515.1 Ferrithrix thermotolerans DSM 19514
ATCTACGATCCGAAGGCAACAACATTTGATGCTGAAGTCGGCGAAGTCGTAGCTGCCAACCCAGACGCAATTGTCTTGATCACATTCGATGAAGGTTCACGAATTCTCCGCACAATGGTGGAGAACGGTGTCGGACCAACAGCGAAGAAGGTCTATGGCGTTGACGGAAACATTGGTAACGCACTCGGCGAGAACTTTGACGCTGGTAAGTAATCAATAATTCCAAAGATTAAATGTTTAGGCCCCGGGCGAAAGCCCGGGGCCTTTTCATTTGCCTAAATCTTTGATCAGCCGCCGGTCGCGCGAGCCAAAGTACCTAGATACAACTTGATTACTTTGGGGTCTGCGAGCAACTCTCGACCAGTTCCCGTATAGGCGTTCTTACCCTGGTCCAGGACGTAAGCACGGTCAGAAACTTGAAGGCAACGTCGCGCGTTCTGCTCAACCATCAATATCGCAATGCCTTCAGCGTTTATCTTTTTGCACTGAATAAACACTTCGTCCTGCAAAACTGGTGAAAGTCCTGCCGATGGCTCGTCCAACAACAACAATTTCGGTTCCATCATCAAGGCACGCCCCATTGCAACCATTTGGCGCTCACCTCCAGAGAGAGATCCCGCTTTTACACTCGCGCGCTCACGCAACCTCGGGAACAAGTTGGCAACATATTCGAACCGATCTTCAAATACGGATGGCTTCAAGAAACATCCCATTTCAAGATTCTCGGTAACAGTCAAACTTGGAAAAACATTTCTATTCTGCGGCACATAACCTACGCCGCGTTCAACAAGTTCATGAGATCGGTGGCCTGTAATGTTCGTATCCCCGAGCATTACCGTCCCGGAGCGAACAGAGCACTCGCCAAGAATTGCTTTGAGCACAGTTGACTTCCCGGCGCCGTTCGGACCGATGATCCCGACGAATTCTCCGGTAGCAACAGTGATGTTACATCCGTTCAAGATGTTGACTTCAGGAATATAACCCGCAATAAGTTCATCTACATTGAGCACCGATTGACTCATGTTGAAGATCCGTTCAGTAGAGACTTTCCTTGATGAGTACCTAAATATGCTTCAATCACTTGCGGGTTAGAACCAATTTGTTCAGGAGTGCCCTCGGCGATCAGCATTCCCTCTGCCATCACCACGACCCAGTCGGCCACATCATTGACCATGTCCATATCATGCTCAACAAACAGCACAGTCGTGCCATCATCGCGCAGTCCGCGAATATGTTCATTCAAACTCTGTTTCAATGCCGGATTAACACCTGCCATCGGTTCGTCAAGCATCACCAATTTTGGTTCGGTCATCAATGCCCGCGCCATTTCCAAAAGTTTTCGCTGACCGCCCGAAAGTGTTCCCGCATATTCATTACGCATGTGATCCATTTTGAAACGTTGAAGCAGTGCGTCAGCCCGTGCTTCAATTTTCTCCTCCTGCGACTTCCAAAGAACCGGAAAAAGACCGTTCCACCACTTCTCACCAACCTGATGAGTTGCACCAAGTTTCATATTTTCGATGACTGACATCTTGGTCAAACTCTTCGTCAACTGAAATGTGCGAACCATTCCCATGCTTGCTGTTTTGTGTGCCACTACATTGCTCATGTTGTGACCATCAAAACGCCATTGTCCACTGTCTGGTTTGTCAAAGCCAGACAATAAATTAAACAATGTGGTCTTACCCGCTCCATTAGGACCGATTAGCGCCGTGATTGAACCTCTTTGAACTTCCAAATGTTTTACGTCAACAGCAACGATGCCGCCGAAGTGGCGCCGAATGCCATCTGCGGTCAAAATCGCATCAGGTTTTTCTACGCCTGCCACTGGCTGTACAGAAGACAGTGCAGACCTCGCAACTGTTGCTAATTCGCTATAACTTCGATCAGCGACCATCGAGAGCCATCTCTTGTTTATTGCCGAAAATTCCCTGTGGGCGGTAGGCCATCAGCAGCATCAGGCCAAGTCCAACGAACATATAGTTCACCGCACCCACTTGCGTGCTTTGAATTACGGTGAAATCGCCAATTCTGATTGGTCCATTGCGAGTCAGTTCGCGTAAAACATTGTCAGAAAGAACAAAAATCACCCAGAACAACATCGAACCAAAGATCGAGCCCGAAACTTTTGCCAAACCACCCAAGACGAGTGCCGTCAAGATATAGAACGTGACATCTCGGCTGTAATTATCGGGCTGCACTGAGCCTCGATCCAGAGACAAAATCATGCCCGCAAACATTCCGATTATTCCACCGATTACCAATGACTGCATTTTGTATGCGTACACATTCTTGCCAAGACTTCGGACTGCATCTTCATCTTCGCGGATCCCTTTGATCACGCGACCCCAAGGACTTCGCATTAACTGCCAAACTAAAAACGCAAAGACCCCAACCAAAACCCATCCGATCAAAACAGTGATCAAGGTATATCCACTAAATTTAAATGGCGCAAAGCCATACGTTTTGCCCGGCTCGAACGGGTTCAAATCGCGATATTCGCGACTGAAGTTGCTGATTCCTTCGGTGCCGCCAAAAATGTTTCTTAGTTTTACTGACCTAACAAACAAGCGAACAATTTCAGCAGTGGCGATAGTGACAATTGCCAGATAGTCAGCACGCAACCGCAGAGTCGGTATTCCGACAATCAGAGCAAGAACAATGACAAATACAATGCCGAGCGGTATTCCCCACCACAGACCAATTCCGAAGTATTGCGCAGTCATTCCGAGGCCGTAAGAACCGCAGGCCATAAATGCTGCTTGTCCGAAATTGACCAAACCCGTGTAACCGAATTGAATATTTAGACCGAGCGCAGCAATGGCAAAATAGATGGCGTCGACGCCAATGGCCGCGCGGATCGTGTTTTGAATAATCTGGTTCCAATCCATATCAACCGACTCTCTGGCTCTTGCCAAGAATGCCCTGGGGACGAAAGATCAGCACAACAATCAGAATAAACAAAGCTGGTGCAGCCTTCAATTCGCTCGGAAAGTAAAGCGATGACATTTCAACGAAGATTCCTATGAACACACCACCAATTAACGCGCCGAAGGCCGAACCGAGTCCACCGAGTGTGATTGCTGCAAACATCAAGAAAATTAAATCTGAGCCCATCGAGAAACTAACTTGCTCGTCAAGCCCCCTAAAAATAGCGCCAGTTGCTGCCAGCGCCCCACCCGCGAACCAAACAAACTTTATTACCTTGCGCGTATCGATTCCGGTGGCAGAAGCCAATTGAACATTGTCGCTGACTGCTCGTATTGCTTTGCCGAGTCGTGAGCGCTGCAGAAACAAAGCAATAGATATGAGAACAATTATTCCCAGAATTGCAGTGGTCAAGTCTCGCGGCGTAATACCAATTGGTCCGATTTCTAGATTCACCTGCTTGGAGTAACTTGACAATTGTTTGGTTCGGCCACCGAATTGAAATAGGTAGATGTTTCGCAACATGATCGAAAGACCGACGGTTACGACTAGTTGTGATATCAAACCAATTCCACGTTTTGTAAGTCTGGCGAAAATTCCCCAATTTAGTAGCAAGCCAAACAAACCCCCGAGCAAAATAACAACTGGGCCCGATATCAAAATTGGAATCTCAAGATTGACATTCAAGAAAAAAGCCATCATTCCACCAAATGTGACCATTTCTCCGTGCGCGAAGTTTGTCAATCCAGTCGTACCAAAAACCAACGAGAGTCCGACTGCGCACATCGCGATAATCAACCCCAATCGGATACCGTCAGAAAGTCGTTGCAGAATTCGTTCAGCTGTGGACGCACCGGCATCTGCTCCCCGACCAGTAAAAAATGTAACTCGCTTTGTGTTAGTCGTGAATAGTTCGCGATTAATGGCTACTTTTTGTTTATCTGCGTCTATCAACGTCAAACCATCGGGCAAAGTTGAAAGATCAATTTCAATTACATAGTCGTCACGACTCGGGACGGGAATTGTGCATAATCCATCTGCGGTTGTGACTGCTTGGCCAACAAGAGCGCCATCGACCTTTGTGACTTTTATAGTTACCCCTTCTAATGGCGTGCGACTTGTCGAACCGTCAACCAGCGTCTGGTTTTGAACACTCGCAATAATTGAGTAGTCACTGTCGGTCGCAGCAAAACTGCCCGCTGGCGCGAAACCTACAACAGTTAAAGCAGTCGTAAGAAACAACAAGGTCTTCATCGCTAACTTGCGAATTTTAGAACTAGACCCCCACATGTTGTCTATTAGTCAAGCACACTTTGTGGCAAAGCCGAAAGTCT
>CAMCZA010000123.1 GCA_945885515.1 Ferrithrix thermotolerans DSM 19514
ATCGCAGATTCTTGGGCGACCCCGCCCGACAACATCCGAGCAATTTCTGCGATTCGATCATCGCCTTTGAGGATCGAAGCCAGCGCAAAAGTCTGATTCTCGCGCACTGTTTTCGTGACGTTGACCTGAGTGCTTGCAGCCGCAGCCACCTGCGCCAAATGGGTAACAACCAAAACCTGATGGCGCAGACCCAAATCTGCCAAGGCAGCCGCCACGGCAACAGCAGCCGTGCCACCAATGCCGGCATCAACTTCGTCAAACACGAGCGTGCCTGGTGCTTGGGTCAGAACAAGTCGCAATGCGAGCATCGTTCGGGCAAGTTCGCCCCCCGACGCGACTTTTGTCAACGGCAGCAGTGGCGAACCAGGGTTGGCCGAAAGCAAAACCGAGACTTCGTCACCCGGGTCTTCGCCAACATTGATTGCCAACGAAGCATTGGCCATCGCCAAAGTCTTGAGATGCCCTTCAACTGCCGCCGCCAGTTTCGGTGCGGCCTCGCGACGCTTTGTGCCAACTATTTTTTCGACCTTGGCTAAATCTTCGAGGGCTAACTTTCGTTGAGAATCTAAAAGCGCCGCCCGAGCCTCATAGCCCTGCAACTCGGCAAGGCGCTCGGTGACTTCTTGACCGTACTTTATGACTTCGTCCAGTGACTCTCCGTATTTTCGTCGCAAATCAACCAGCAGATGACGGCGTTTGCGAATCTCTTCAAGTCGCTCCGGATTTTCTTCGGTCGACTCTGCTTTCGCCCGCAGATCAGACACCACATCGCTCAGTTCTTGTTGAATCGTGCGCAACCTGGTTGCGAGATCATTTAGCGCATCGCGATGACCAAAACTCGCAACTGCCTGACCAATCGTGTCCTGGGCACCGTCGTCTTGGGTAAGGGCTGCAACTGCCTGCCACATTGCCTCTCGATGCGCAACCGCGTCTGCCAACAAATCTTCGTCGCGTTCTAGCGACTGATCTTCATTTGGGTCGTCGAGCCCTGCGTTGCCGATTTCTTCGACTTGATATGCAAGCAGGTCGATCTCACGCATTCGTGCACGCTCGTCACCGCCAATCGCCGCCAAGTTTGCGTCGATCTGTGTGAGCGTGGCGCGCGCATTGCGCAAATCATTCAAGTCGATTGAGGCGAATTGATCGAGCGCTGCCCGCTGAGCCGCTTGACCAAGCAAACTCTGATGCGCATGTTGCCCATGCAAGTCGACGAGCGATGAACCCTGTTCTGACAAATTGGCAACTGTCGCCAGACGCCCGTTGATGTAAGCGCGCGACCGCCCATCATTTGGGATCACACGAGTCAGCACGACTTCGGTATCACCGTCAACGAACCGACCTTCGATTCGTGCTTCTTGGGCTCCGGGACGCACGATTGTCGCATCGGCTCGCTCGCCGACAAGCAAACTGATCGCTTCAACCAGCATCGTTTTGCCCGCACCCGTCTCGCCAGTAAGCGCCGTTAGTCCGTTCGAAAAAACAACTTCAAGCTTCTCGATGACCCCGAGATTTTCGATATGTAATTCGCTGAGCACTACTCGTCACCAAGTCCAAATTTGGCACGCACTATTTGGTGAAACTGTGGCTGTTTAAAGCGGACGAATTGCGCCGTGCAACTATCACCCTCGTACGACACACAATCGTCATGCTCGAGTGTTGCAACATGCCGACCATCTATAACCAATTCGGCTGCGCGCGAACCAACAACTTGCATACTCAACATTTCAGTTGCCCCGAGCACAAGACTGCGGTCAAACAACATGTGCGGCGAAACTGGGGTAAGCAACATCGCCCGATGGCGAGGTGAGACAACTGGGCCGCGTGCAGACATTGAATATGCAGTAGACCCTGTGGGTGTTGCAACGATTACTCCATCGGCCGAATATCGCGCGAATAACTCGTGATTAATCGTTACATCTAACCAAACTGTGTGGCCCGATTGTTGGCGCTCAATAACAGATTCGTTTAGCGCACGCCAGATCGAAACTTTGCCATCAACTGCCCGCGTCAATTTGATTGACAACATCATTCGCTCGTCAATGATTATTGAAGCCGAATCGCTTCGAGCGGCCGATTGCTCGAGCCATTGTTGAAGTCGCGGCATAAAATCTTGCGGCTCAATCTCGGTGAGATAGCCAAGAGTCCCCATGTTGACTCCCAAAATTGGTACAGGCGCACCATTCAACATTTCTACTGATCTCAAGATCGTGCCGTCGCCGCCGAGACTAATTAATAGGTCAGCATCCTGCGCTGAACGATCTGACGAGATATCAGTCAAGCCATGCACCTTGGCATCTTCGGGCGGCATCCATAAATTGTGACCATGTTTTTGCAACCAAGTGTGTGCACTTCGAATCAAATCTGCAGCCTCAGGCCGAGTGTGGTGGGCAACCAAAATAATGTTCACAGCGGTCTTGCTGCCAGAACTAGTCGCGCCCATATCTAACAATCTATTAAGTTCTGACGTCTCGGTGGGTGTATTTAGCGCCGAGCAGAAACTCGATATTGCCCTGCTGCCCCCGAATGGGTGATTCAATTACGCCAAGCACGGTGCAGCCCTTTTGGGATGACGCTTCGCTAACTTCGCGACAGACGCGCTGATGAATCTCAGGGTCTTCAATCACCCCAGATGCTTTATCGGCCTCGAGTCGAGTCGCCTCAAACTGTGGCTTAACCAGCAAGATCAGCAATCCATCGGCCTTGAGAACAGCAAGCATTGACGGCAAAACTTCGTGGACCGAGATGAACGATAAGTCTGCGACTACGACATCAAATTTCTCAGAAAATAAAGCAAGGCCAGCGCCAGTGCTATCGCTAGTGCTAACGCTAGTGAGATTGCCGATTTCTCGAGCATTCGTCTCGCTGACCTCAACGACGCGCTCATCACTGCGAAGTTTTTCATGCAGCTGGTTTTTGCCGACATCCAAAGCAACAACTTGTCGTGCGCCATGTTGCAACGCACAATCAGTGAATCCCCCAGTAGACGCGCCAACATCTAACACCCGCAAACCAGCAAGATCAATCTTGAAGTGCTCCAAAGCGGCTTCGAGTTTAAAACCACCTCGACTCACGAATCGCGGTGTGACGGCTAGAAAAATTTGATCATTCGGCGCAACTAAATGCGAATACGAAATCGCAATTGATCCATTGACATGTACGAGTCGATCATCAATCGCCTGTTTGGCAGCATCTACGTCGACAACAACTCCACGCGAAACAAGAACTAATTCAAGTCGCTCACGCTTCAAACTGTGACACCTAAATGTTGAGCAAAATGCCTTAAATCAGTCGCGACTAACGCAAACTTATGTTGCTGCTGCAACGCGATTGCCTGCTCTTGAGTTTTCACCCCAGAAGTCACTAAACAAAACTTTGCGCCAATATTTTTTGCAAACATTCCGTCGGTCGAAAATCGGTCGCCGACCATCCAACATTCTGCGAGATCTTTGACACCAAGAGTTTGGCTCACAAGATCACCCATCGGCGTAAACGGTTTGCCGGCAATTTGTGGATCAACACCACTCGCAGTCGCAACGGCCGCGAGAATTGAGCCGCCACCAGGTATCACACCAGCCGAAGTTGGAAATGTAGCATCATCGTTAGTGCCAATCAGAGTTGCGCCCGCGCGAACTGCCGCCGACGCACGACGCATAGATTCAAAATCAAATGTTTTATGAAAGCCGACAACTACAGCATCAATATTCACGTCGTTACTTTGAGCACTGGCTTCGTCTAAATCATCATCAGTGCGACCAACAACGATTGCGCCAACCTGTTCGACTGCCTCAACAACGCCCGGGCCACCGGCAACAAGCACACGCTGACCAGCACTAAGAAGCGTGGCCGCAGCACCAGAAGAACTAAGGACATCGCCAACACTCGGCACACGAATTTTTGCCAAAGTTTGTTCTTGCGATGCGATTAGCGAATATGAATTATTTGTCACAAACAAAACACGATGACCAGCAGCTCGCAATGCGGCAATTGCTTCAACAGACCCGGGTATCGGGTTGTGCGAAAGCCAAACGACTCCGTCTAGATCGCAAAGAATTGCTGGCTTCAAATCTTTACTCCGACAGGTTGCCAAAAGATGATCGTCCATGCCACCCTCTTAGTGTGCCTCAATTTCTCCCCTTCCAAGCGCTTCGATATTCACCCGAAATTTCACTTGCTGATG
>CAMCZA010000124.1 GCA_945885515.1 Ferrithrix thermotolerans DSM 19514
GACAAGTGATTGGAATATTCGGATCAACCAGCGGCAATTTGGTGGCATCCGCAGCGACATGGGGTTGAACATCGGCGAGAACCTAAAACGCTTTTTGCCGAGGTCCACGATGCGCCCCGACGAGACATTTAGTGAGTCTCACAAAATCATCGCTGGTTCAACAGCAGTCGAACTTCATCATGCGCGTGGCGAAACCGATGATCACCTTTGGGCATGGCTACCAGAAAAGAAGTGGTTGTTCTCTGGTGACTTCGTTATCTGGAACTATCCAAACGCTGGTAATCCTCAAAAAGTTCAGCGCTACGCGTTTGAGTGGGCACAAGCATTGCGCCGAATGATCGAACAAGGCCCAGAGTTGCTTGTGCCAGCGCACGGATTGCCGATTGTTGGCAAGGCGCGAATCGCAACTGTGCTCGACGACATCGCGACATCTCTTGAAAGTCTCGTTACTCAGGTAATTGAAATGATGAATAATGGTGAAACACTTGACACAATCATTCACACGGTCAAAGTTCCGCAATATATTTTGAACAAACCATATATGCGACCGCTTTATGACGAACCAGAATTTGTCGTGCGAAATATTTGGCGACTATACGGTGGCTGGTGGGATGGCGCGGCATCACGACTCAAGCCAGCGCCCGACGCACAAGTCGCCACCGAACTGGCAAGGCTTTCAGGTGGTGCCGAAAATTTGATGAACCGTGCACTCGAATTAATGACAACTGGCGATATCCGTTTGGCTTGCCACCTTGCAGACTTCGCAGGATGGGCAGCGCCTGAAGATGCGGCGATTCACGCTAATCGCGCATCAATCTACGAACAACGACGAAAAAGTGAACTCTCATTAATGAGCAAAGGAATTTTTAAAGGCGCCGCACGAGAATCGAAGGCAATCGCCGAAAAGAATTAATTTTGTGGGCGCGACGGGGCTCGAACCCGGGACCTCTACCATGTCGAGGTAGCGCTCTACCAACTGAGCTACGCGCCCTTACTGAACAGTCAGCATAGCGTGCGGGTTTGTCAGTCAAAAGGTTGAGGTGCGACAATAGAAGTTGGTTCACAATCAGAACTATGGAGGTTCGCGTGGCGAAGTTAACACTCAAAGATCTTTTTGAAGCAAAGGGCAAGCGACACCTGACTCAAGTTTTTGTTCGTACACCAAACGAAGCAGCCGCATGCGAAGAGGCCGGAATTGACATGCTCGTCGCTGCAGAACTTCATGACGGCCAGTCAAGTGATTATGTCGGCATCCGCAAAGCCGCACCGAATACTTTTCTTACGATCGGCTTAGCCGTCAATACGTACACGGGTAATGCCGAAATTCTGCGCAACGCATATCGATTGATGGGTGTCGGCGCTGACACGCTTTACTGCGGATACGGCATACCAACTATCAAGGCACTCGCCGACGAATACGTGCCCGTAGTTGGCCACGTCGGGCTAGTGCCTTATCGCAACTCTTGGTTCGGCGGAATGAAGGCTGTCGGCAAAACAGCCGCCGAAGCGATTCGCGTGTGGGAGCTGACAAAACAATATGAAGATGCTGGAGCAGTCGGTGTTGAAATGGAAGTCGTACCAGCGCAAGTTGCAACCGAAATCTCAAAGCGCACAAAAATGCTGATCATCGGCATGGGTGCAGGCATCAACTGCGATGTTCAGTATTTATTTGCGACCGATATTCTTGGCGACAACGAGGGCCATGTGCCGCGCCACTCAAAGGTTTATCGCGACTTCAAATCTGAATACCATCGATTGCATCGCGAATCAGTGGCTGCATTCAAAGAGTTTCGCAGTGACGTTTTGACGGGCTCATACCCATCTGCAAAGAACGATGTTTCAATCGACAAGCGCGAGTTAACTGCGTTTCTTAAAGCTATAAAATAGTTACCGAAGAAATTGGTCTCGCTAAGAATTGGTAACACGCAGTGCTATTTGGTCTCCAATTTCTGTCGTACTTCCAATTATCTTTTCTTCACACGCATTGTTAATTTTTGCGGCCGCTTTCACTTCTCCAAGAAAATTAAGCATTAACCCTGCCGAAAGAATTGCAGCCGTTGGGTCTGCTACTCCCTTACCTACGATGTCAGGAGCGGACCCGTGCACTGGTTCGAAAAGTGAGGGACCGGTGCGCATTGGGTTCAAATTTGCAGATGCTGCTCGCCCGATACCTCCACTGATAACGGCACTCAAATCGGTAATGATGTCGCCGAATAAATTATCAGTAACGATTACATCAAATCGATAGGGGTCATTGACTAGATACATACATGCTGCGTCAACGTGAAAATATGCTGTTGTCACACTCGGAAACTCTTTTGCTACTTTGTCAAAAATTCGCTGCCAAAGATAACCCGAGTATTGAAGAATGTTGGTTTTGTGCACCAGTGTTAAATGGCGTCGAGCACGACTATTAGCCAATCCGAAGGCATAACGTATGCAACGCTCGACTCCAAATGCAGTATTTACACTTCCTTGTGTGGCAACTTCAAAATCGGTGTCTCGGCGCAACGATCCACCTTCACCCACATAGGCGCCTTCGGTATTCTCTCTTATGACTATAAACTCATGAACCTTGGATTGGCCTGGTGCAATTCCACGTACTGGTCGTTCATTGATATATAGGTCTAATTCAAAACGTAGCCTCAGAATGATTCCACGTTCCAGAATGCTTGGCTGAATTTTTGGATCGCCGATCGCACCAAAAAGTATCGCGTCAAAATCTCGAAGTTCACCTAAAGTCGCTTGGTCCAGTAGACACCCATCGCGCAAATAACGCTCGCCACTGATATCAAATGTTGTGGACTTAAAACTAACCTCCGTCACAGCCAACACTTTCATAGCTTCGCGAATGACTTCGGGGCCAATTCCGTCGCCAGCAATGACTGCAATTTTATGCTTTTTCAAATTAGTACGCTTTAAAAAATCGTAAAGATTTAAAGTTCATTACCGATAATCGCCATAGCCTCTACCTCGATCAACATGTCGGGATGGAGTAACTCGTTAACTCCATAAAACGCACTCGCTGGTGGCACATCCATATGCGCGAACGCTTCACCATGTGCCCGACCAGCCGCTTCCCACTGAGAAATGTCCGTCAAGAACACTCTCGTTCGAATAATGTCTTCAGGCTTACCACCAAGTTCTGCAAGGGCTGTCACAATTATTTTAATTATTTCTTTGGATTGCATATACATATCACCGGGGTAGAGAATTTGACCATCAGGTCCACTTGCCGAGCACCCTGCGATCTCAACAAGATTCCCGACCCTAACTGCTCGCGAATAACCGACTTTTGACCAAACTCGATTTGAAGGCACACCCCGTTTTTGTGCGACCATTAGCTTTCTACCTTTGGATCCCATCTGGATTCGCTTCCAGCAGGGCCGTAAGTCCAGTAAACAACCATAGGTCCATCTGAATTTGCAGTCGTTATATGAGGTACGTTCGGCGCAACCGTAACGATTGAACCTGAAGTAACTGGAATATCCACACCATCTACTGAAATTACGCCAGCCCCGCGTACTACTAGAGCAAACTCTTCTGCATCATGACTATGGACTGGTGTTGAATAATTTGGTGGTAATGCACTGACCCCCATCGCCATCTTTTCCGATGTCCCCTTCGCGGGCGATGCATGGACTGAGACTATGCGTCCATCAATTAGAGGTATCTCTTTCGTGCCACCCTGACTTAACGCACTAAGCGCGCCTTCAATCATCACATCAATGGACCTCGTTTGAAACTTTGCACTCATATTAATTCCTCCATTTCGTTGGTTAATAATATTCTCATTTACAAAATAAAAATAGAAACGCTATTGATTCATCTCAACAATTCGACATATCAGCACACCAGTCTTTATCTCGTCTCCAACTCCCACCAAAATTTCTTCCACTGTTCCACTTAACGGAGATTCAACATCCACTTCTACCTTGTCAGTTTCAACTCGAACTAGTGGATCTCCTTTATTTACCTGTGATCCAATCGAAACCAACCACTCAAGTACTAAAACTTCATCAACCGTGTCTCCGAGACGTGGCAGATTTACTGGCTCGCTCATTTTCTTCCTCCAATAGAAATATTTTTGAACATTGCTGGCACATCAGCTACCGGACTTGCTGTAACACGCTCAACAAGTTGATCAATT
>CAMCZA010000125.1 GCA_945885515.1 Ferrithrix thermotolerans DSM 19514
ATCGTGATGCTCTGCGCTGACTCTGAACAGACAATGGCGGTTACCCACGGCAAGTATTTTTCAGATAAGGCGATGCGCAATATTCGCGCCCAACAAGCGCCGTTAAATTCGCAGCTGAATTAATTAGCGCAAATTTGGCCTGATTCGAGAACGGCTATACCCCGAGGCTCGCTCGCAATTGTGTGACTACCGGTTGGTGCACCATCGGCAGCATTACCTTCTAAGACAATCGCATCGTGTCGCGCATATTGGACGATGTATGCCTTGCGCACATTATTTGAACTATTCGGCCCAGTGAGATGAGGGATTAGTGACGAAAAGAAAACCGCGCCACCGGCTTTTAGACATGACAAGACTGTTAGGGCAATCTCAAACACTAAATCTGATGTTATTGAATTTTTGGCTTAATTAGGTGAAGTAAACGGTTTAGCCTATGACGATGAGCGTTGTGGTTGAGCCCGAAAATGATGAACAAGAGACCGTCGCGCTGCGGGATGTTGAATTTTGTGTGGTCGACCTTGAAACGACAGGTGGATCAAACGAATACAACTCAATTACCGAAATTGGTGCGGTCAAGTATCGCGGTGGCGAAGAAATTGGACGGTTCACGACGCTTGTAAACCCGCAATGCGCAATTCCTCCTTTTATTACGGTGCTTACGGGCATCACTGACACGATGGTTTGCAATGCGCCCGCGATTGAAGAAGTGCTCGACTCGTTGCTTGAATTTATTGGTGACTCGGTTTTGGTTGCGCACAATGCAAGATTTGATATCGGATTTATTAATGCGTCGCTTGTGCGTGACGGGCGAGAAAAGTTGACGAATCGCGTGCTCGACACAGTCGGTTTGGCGCGCAGGCTTGTTGGTGGAGAAGTTGAAAACTGCAAATTGTCAACGCTCGCCGCGAGTTTAGGTTTTTCGAATCAACCGAGCCACCGTGCGATCATCGATGTGCTGGCGACAGGCGACTTGTTGCATCTTTTAATTGAGCGTGCAGCAGGTTTTGGTGTTTTTGATTTGGATGATTTCGCTGCGATGTCGAAAATTGGCACGCATCCGCAGGCTGCGAAATTGAAGATGACGATTGATCTGCCGCGCGGACCAGGCGTTTATTTGTTTGTCGATGGTGAGGGTGAAGTGCTGTATGTCGGCAAAGCAACAAATATTCGTGCGCGGGTACGAAGTTATTTTGGAACAGGCGATACACGGCGCAAAGTTGGGTCGCTACTTAAGTTGATGGATGCGATTCATTTCGTTTCTACACCAGATTTATTGATGGCCGAGGTTCTTGAATTGCGAATGATCGCAAAGTTGAGGCCGCGCTATAACTATGCCTTCACCCGCACGGCGAAATACTGTTATGTGCGCTTGACGGTCGGCGAGCAGTGGCCACGACTGATGGTGACTAGATCCATGAAATCAAATATTGGTGATGTATTTCTTGGGCCGATTACAACGCGATCAATGGCCCGCGATGTAGTTGATGCAATTGAGTCAGTGGTTCCACTTCGTCGATGCACCGTGCGGATGGGACGCAACTATCGTGCGCCAGTTGATGCACCAGTGTGTTCGGCGGCGCAACTTGGGTTGGCGCAATGTCCGTGTTCTGGCACGGCAGATTCTGTCAGTTATGCCGATGCGGTTCAGGCAGTGGTTGATGCGATGGCGGGGCGTGCCGATGAAGTCGTCAGTAAGTTGACGGCCAAGATGCTGGCGCATTCGAAGGCGCAGCGATTTGAAGAAGCCGGTGTTGTGTTGGCGCGAATTGACGCACTCGAGACGGTTTTGCGACGTGTCAAATCGGTGAATGATTTGGTTGAAACAGGAAGTTTCAGTTTCGAATCTGGACCGGTTGCGTATCAAATTGAACGCGGACTTTTGATCTCGGCGCAGATTGATGGCGCTGCCTTTTCGCCTGTCGCGCCACAACTTGGTTTCAATTTCGCCGAATTGGTCGGTGCACCCGATCCATCGGAGGTCAGTTATCCAATCTCGGCCGAGCTCATCGACGAGATTCTCTGCATCGCCCGCCACACCCGCGCTTCATAACTCGCATCTGGCCACGCCGTAATGGCGTCGGCGCACCCCAAAACCTTGCAACTATCTTCATCTACAATTGAAATATGTTCAGTAAAAATCCATCTGCTGTACCGGCAGATACGTTGCCCAAGGTTTGGCAGATGCAGATGGACGCCGTCGGCGCAATGACTGTCGAACAGCGAATTGCAGTTTGGGAAGAGATTCAGAACCAATTTGCAATTATGGAAGATGCATCAATGCGGCGTCGGCACCCAGAATTTAATGATCACCAGATTCTTGTCGAGCTTGTTCGGGTCCGCTACGGTGATGAACTCGCAAGCAAGATTGTTGCCAAATCTGGCGCACTTCCATCTTGATCGATCTTATTTACGCCTTTCGACTGGTAGTCCTGGCTCTTGAAGATGTATCTGCACGATATTTAGTTGTTGGATCAACAGCTGCGGGCGCATGGGGTGTAGCCAGATCTACTCGCGATGTTGACATTGTCGCAGTGATCTCAAGTGATTCAGTAGAGGCATTTTTGAGTGCTCTTGAAGGCAACGATCTTTACGTGCCTGCCGACGAAGCTCGACTGGCAGCAGAAGTCGGTGGCTCTTTCAATATTTTGCACACAGCAACCGGAGGAAAAGTGGACTTATTTGTTTGCTCGCCAGACGACAAGTTTGAGTCAACACGTCTTGATAGGCGTGTGCAGCTTAATATTCTTGGAGTTTTGACATGGGTAGCCACACCCGAGGATGTTGTACTTTCTAAACTTCGATGGCGGCTTGAGTCTCGCTCAGAAACTCAGTGGCGTGATTGCGTCGAGATAGCCGCATCTCAAAAGTTAGATTTTAATTATTTGCGACACTGGGCTTCTCATCTTGGTGTCTCGGCCGATGTCGAAGACCTAATTAATATTTAGAGTTGCATGCTCTTGATCTCGAGGAATTCATCGAAGCCGTATTCGCTGTATTCGCGCCCGACACCAGACTGCTTGTAGCCACCGAGTGGTGCGTTGATGTTGAACGCTCCACCGTTAACTGCAATTTGCCCAGTGCGAATGCGACGCGCAATCGCGACGCCCTTCTCTTTGGTTGAAGCCCAAACACCACCGGACAAACCGTAGACACTGTCGTTGGCGATGCGCACTGCGTCGTCTTCATCCTCATAGGCGATGATGCTCAATACAGGACCAAAAATTTCTTCCTGTGCAATCGTCATCGAATTTTTGACGTTCGAAAATACGGTCGGCTTGACGTAGTAGCCCTTGCCGCAACCTTCGGGCACGCCAACGCCACCAACCAACAGCTTCGCACCTTCGTCGATACCTTTTTGAATGTAACTGTTGACGCGATCGCGTTGCGCAGCCGAAGCCAACGGCCCGAGAGCCGTAGTTTTTTCGAACGGATCGCCAACCTTCATTTCGGTTGCCGCTTCAGCAGCAAGGGTCTCGGCTTCGGCGAGACGCGACTTCGGCACGAGCATGCGAGTCATCGCCAGACAGGTTTGTCCGCTATTCAAAAACGCGCCACCAACACCAGACTTAACAGCCTTGGCAAAAGTTTCTGCGTCGAGATCTTCACAAATGATATTCGCCGACTTGCCGCCAAGTTCGAGGTGAACTTTTTTGACAGTCTCGGCGGCAACTTGGGTGACACGACGGCCTGCGCGAGTTGAACCGGTGAATGAAATCATGTCGACTTCGTTGTGCGCGGCGATCGCTTCGCCGACAACCGGGCCGGTGCCAGTGACGAGGTTGAACACACCCGCTGGCAAACCGACCTCGTCGATAATCTCGGCAAGAATGAAAGCGTCGATTGGCGCGATTTCACTTGGCTTAAGCACGATCGTGCAACCTGCGGCCATTGCGAATGCGACCTTGGCAACAATTTGATGCAGCGGATAGTTCCATGGGGTGATGCAACCAACGACACCGATCGGCTCGCGCACGACAAGTGACGAACCAAGTTCATGTGAGTACTCGAAGTTCTCGGCGACGATCGCAGCCTGCTTGAATGAATTAATTGGCAAGCCAACTTGAATCATCTGACTGAGAAACTTTGTCATGCCCGTCTCGCGAGAGATTGCAGTTGCGAGTTCTTCCATGCGGGC
>CAMCZA010000126.1 GCA_945885515.1 Ferrithrix thermotolerans DSM 19514
ACATGTCGTATTGCGTTGTTGCATTACAACGATGGAACTAAGTCATATATTCTTGCGCCAAAGGGTCTTGAAGTTGGCGCTCGCGTAGAGAGCGGACCAAAGGCCGACATCGTTGTTGGCAATGCGTTGCCACTTCGTTTCATGCCAGTCGGTACAACCGTGCACAACATTGAAATGCGTCCTGGTCAAGGTGGCAAAATTGCTCGCTCGGCCGGCATGGCAGTTCAGTTGGTGGCAAAAGAAGGTTTGTATGCAACTTTGCGAATGCCATCAAGCGAAATGCGTCGCGTACCAATCGACTGTCGTGCAACTGTTGGCGAAATCGGAAACTCAGAACACGAGCAGATCAAAATTGGTAAGGCCGGTCGTAACCGTTGGAAGGGCGTTCGTCCACAGTCTCGTGGTGTTGTAATGAACCCAGTTGACCACCCGTTGGGTGGTGGCGAAGGAAAGACTTCTGGAGGTCGTCCACCAGTTTCTCCATGGGGTAAGCCAGAGCGTCGTACTCGCAATAAGAACAAGTCGTCGCAACAAATGATTGTTCGTCGTCGTCGATCCGGAAAGGCACGAGGTTAAATAATGTCACGCAGTCTTAAAAAAGGTCCGTTCGTTGACGAGCACCTTCTCAAGAAGTTAGACGCAATGAATGCAAGTGGCGATCGCAAAGTCATCAAGACTTGGTCTCGTCGAAGCACGATCATCCCTGACATGCTCGGTCACACATTTGCTGTACATGACGGACGCAAGCACGTTCCGGTTTACATCAGTGAGTCAATGGTCGGACACAAACTTGGCGAGTTCTCACCAACACGAACATTTAGATTTCACCAAAGTCAAGAAAAAGCAGCGGCCGCCGCCGCAGCGGCAGCCGGCCCGTCAGGTAAGTCATGACCGGTCCAAAACTAAACGAAGCAACGCGAGTTGCCGGAGTATCAAGCGGTTTTCGCGCCTCGACGCGATTCGCTCGATTGTCTCCTTCGAAAGTTCGCGTAGTTTTAAATCTTGTGCGCGGCATGGATGTTAAATCGGCCGACGATCTGTTGAGCTTGACAGACCGCGACTCGGCACACATCGTTCGCAAACTGCTTGCATCAGCAGTTGCAAATGCTACAAATAACTTTGAGCAAAACGCAGAAGAGCTTTATATCAAAGCTTGTTTCGCTGATGCTGGTCCAACTCTCAAGCGCTTTCGTCCACGCGCCAAAGGCAGTTCCGCTGCAATTTTCAAGCGCACCAGTCACATCACGATCGTGGTTGACAAATTAAGCGATGCTGCACTCGCAATTCGCGAAACACAAAGTGAATCACGCGGAGGAGCAGAGTCTGCTCGTCGCCGAGATCGCGTTGAAGCAAGTCGCGCACGCTCACAAAAATCAAAAGCAACAACACCAGACGCCAATGCTGATGCAGAAGCGCCGGTTGATGCCGAAACTCAAACAGCGACTAGGAAATAACATGGGCCAAAAAATTAATCCGTACGGCTTTCGCCTCGGTGTAACAACCGACTGGAAGAGCAAATGGTTCAGCACCAAAGAATACAAGGCCTATCTCACTGAAGACTGGAAGATCCGCGATTATCTCAAGGTGCAACTTTCGGATGCTGCCGTCAGTCGCATCGAAATCGAGCGCACTCGTGACAAACTTCGAATTGATGTGCACACAGCGCGCCCAGGAATCGTTATCGGCCGCAAAGGACAAAAGGCCGAAGAACTTCGCGCCGGCTTAACAAAACTCACCGGCAACAACAAAGTGCAACTGAACATCACCGAAATTCGTGATGCAGAACTTGACGCGGCTCTTGTCGCTCAAGGAGTCGCAGATCAACTTGTCAACCGAATCGCTTTTCGTCGTGCGATGAAGCGCGCAGTGCAGAACGCACAGAAGCAAGGCGTACAAGGTATTCGAGTGCAGTGCTCAGGTCGACTTGGCGGAGCAGAAATGTGCCGTCGCGAGTGGTATCGCGAAGGTCGAGTTCCACTACACACATTGCGCGCCAATATTGATTACGGCTTCCGTGAAGCAGCAACGACTTCGGGTCGCATCGGCGTCAAAGTTTGGCTGTACAAGGGCGAAATTCTTCCTTACAAATCACAGACTGATGACCGCATTACTCGCGAAGCGGCAATGGCTGCAGGCGAAACATCTGGTCACTCAGATGCTGCACGAAAAGTTGTTACTTCGGCCGGACCAAAGCCGGCGGATGTTGAAGATGTCGCATTGGTGCCTCTTGTCAAAGAAGCAGATCCGGAGTTCGAGCGATTGTTGGACGAAGAAGAAGATATTCAGCGTCGAAGTCACGACAGTCACGAAACGCCTCACTTTAAGCGAGAGGGATAAGTCGTCATGTTAGAACCACGCAAAGTTAAACACCGCAAGCAACATCGCGGTCGAATGGCTGGAGTCTCAAAGGGTGCCAACGAATTGGCTTTCGGTGAGTACGGCATTCAGGCTCTTGAACCGGGTTGGATCACCGCGCGCCAAATTGAAGCATCGCGAATTGCGATGACTCGTCACATCAAGCGCGGCGGAAAAGTTTGGATCAACGTATTTCCAGACAAATCCGTTACAAAAAAACCAGCCGAAACTCGCATGGGTTCGGGCAAAGGAAACCCAGAGTTGTGGGTAGCAGTTGTTAAGCCTGGTCGAGTTTTATTCGAGTTGTCGTATCCAACTGCAGCAACTGCTCATCAGGCCCTTAGCCGTGCAGCACAAAAGTTGCCGATCAAGACACGCATTATTTCTCGAAACGAGGCGATCTGATATGACACGTGAACTGACAGAACTTCGCGAAATGGATCTTGTGACTCTGGTTGAAGAGTTGCGCGCCACAAAGCAAGAAGCGCTTAACCTGCGCTTTCGTAATGCAACTGGTCAACTTGATGACACTGCTGCGATCACCAAAGCGCGTCGTCAAATCGCTCGAATCAGCATGTTGATTCGTGAGCGAGAAATTGTCGCCGCAGAAGCCGCAGGGAAGTGAGCAAAATTATGAGCGATACAACTAATTCAGCAGCACCAGAGCGCAATCTCCGCAAATCGCGAGAGGGCGTCGTCGTGTCGAGCAAAATGAACAAGACGATTGTGATTGCAATCGTCGAGCGCATTCGTCACCAAAAGTATGAGAAGTTCATCACTCGTACGAAGAAGCTCTATGCGCACGATGAGACCAACGACGCAAAAGTCGGCGATCGCGTTCGTGTAATGGAGACCCGACCAATGTCAAAGCTCAAGCGTTGGCGCGTAACTGAAATCTTGGAGCGTGCAAAGTGATTCAACAAGAAACCCGTCTTCGCGTCGCTGACAACAGTGGAGCCCGCGAAGTTCTCGTAATCAAGGTGCTCGGTGGTACTCGCCGTCGTTATGCATCAATTGGTGATGTTTTCATCGGAACAGTCAAAGATGCAATTCCTGGCGCGGCCGTTAAAAAAGGTGAAGTAGTGCGTTGTGTTGTTGTGCGTGTTGCAAAAGAAAAGCGCCGTCCAGATGGTAGCTATATCAAGTTCGACGAAAACGCAGCCGTGCTGATCAAAGAAGATCTAACTCCGCGTGGAACCCGAATCTTTGGTCCAGTAGGTCGCGAGTTGCGCGATAAAAAATTCATGCGAATTGTTTCGCTCGCCCCGGAGGTTTTGTGAAATGAAGTTTAAAAAAGGCGACAGTGTCATCGTGATTGCGGGCAAAGATAAAGGGGCGAAGGGCGTCATCTCTGCGGTCCTCCCAGCCAAGGGAAAAGTCATTATCGACAACGTCAATGTGGCCAAACGCCATTCAGTTGCGCGTGGACAAAACACTAAGAGCGAGATCATCGACAAGCCAATGCCGATTCACGCTTCAAATGTGATGATCGATCAGGGTGGCAAGCCTTCAAAGATCGGATACAAAGTCGATAAAAAAGGCAAGAAAGTACGAATTGCCAAAAGCACCGGAGCAGAAATCTAATGACAACTAAAACAGTTTCTACACCACGCATGAAGGTGCACTACCTCAACACTGTGCGCACAGATTTAATGAAGCAATTAGAGTTGACCAACCCAATGCAGGTTCCAACGATCTCAAAGATCGTA
>CAMCZA010000127.1 GCA_945885515.1 Ferrithrix thermotolerans DSM 19514
AAACGATTGGCATTGTTTCACCATGATCCATCTCGAGATGATGATGCTTTGGACACGATTGCTAGTCGCCTTGGCCAAATCGCAAAAAATCGGGGTTTTCAAGTATTCGCCGCAGCCGATGAAATGTCGGTGAAGGTTTCTGCCCTAGTCTCATAAGCGATGAGCGCTTCATTTGATAGCAAAGAATTTCGCCAAGTGTTGGGTAATTTGCCAACCGGCGTCGTAATTGTTTCTGGAATTGATTTGGCTGGTCAACCGCAAGGTGTGACGATTGGATCATTCGTTTCAATTTCGCTTGATCCACCATTGGTTGGGTTTTTTCAGGGGCTCAATTCAAAAACCTGGCCAGCAATTGCGGCCTCGGGGTCTTTCTGTGCGAATGTTTTGGCAGAAAGTCAGGGCGAGTTGTGTTGGAGGTTTGCAAAAGAAGCAGATGCTCGCTTTGAAGGTGTGCAATGGGCTCCAGCCAAAAGTGGTGCGCCAAAGATTGCTGGCGCACTTGCACATATCGACTGCACAATTGAGTCAAGTTCGCAAGTCGGTGACCATCTGTTCGTTGTTGGTCGTGTGCAAAACCTTGAAGCAGGGCAAAGCGCCGAAAGTGCAATGGTTTTTTTTAGGGGAGCAGTCACTGGAACTTCACCGCTGACGTGAGTTTTATTTTCGCTGTCGTTGTTGCGGCAGTGTTTGTCTATGCGGGTGTGGCAAAGTTTGCAACTTTCAACAACTGGACATTTCAAGCCCGAGCCCTTGGTGCACCAGACCCAGCAGTTGTTCTCGTGCCACTTGCCGAGATCACTATTGGGGTGATGTTGGTCGGTGGTTGGTGGTTTACACAAATAATTGGTGCTGGCTTACTGTTGCTAGTTTCGTTTACTGTTCTGTTGCTCGTGCGATTGCGAGACCCGGATCGTCTACCGTGTTCGTGTTTTGGTGCGACATCACAACGCCCAATGAGTTGGCTCGATGTTTTGCGCAATGTGCTGTTGATCATTTTGCTGACTGTTGCCGGTTTGACTCAGTAACCTGACTCAGATGCGAGTTTGGATTGATCAAGACTTATGTACGGGAGATGGTTTGTGTGAAGACCATTGTTCTGATGCATTTAAATTGCTTGAAGATGGAATCGCATATGTCGCCGAACTTGGCAAGCCTTTGAACGATCCAGGTGGAGCAGGAAGTCTTGCCCGCGTTGCCCCTCGCGATCGGCAAAGCGTTTTGCGAGCCGCTGAAGTTTGCCCAGGTGAATGTATTTTTATCGACATCTCAGATGAGATGCCAGCAATGCAGAGTTCAAACGGCACAACTAGTACATAGCGATACGCTGATTTAAGTGAAGTGGCGAATTGCAACGAATGGTGTCGCGCTAGTCATCGCCATTTCGTCGACGAGCATTGTCAGCGCAGCAACTTTTAATTCGCAATCTTCAGAAGTTTCTCAGCGTAAATTTGTTACCGCGGATGCAAGATCTGTTTTGTCGAGCATCAAAGTCGAAAACGAATATCAAACTGGCTACAAGCGCAAGTTGTTTATCCACTGGGCAGATCTTGACGGCAACGGATGCGATACCCGCGAAGAAGTGTTGAAGCGAGACAGCCAATCAAAGCCGCAGGTTGACCCGTATCGCTGTTATGTCGTTGCAGGCGATTGGGTGTCGCCATATGACGGCGCAAAACTTGATGACCGCGGGGATGTTGACATCGATCATGTCGTTGCACTTAAAGAAGCGTGGGATTCTGGGGCGTGGGCTTGGAGCGAATCGCAACGCAAGGCATATGCCAACGACATGACTGATCGACGCACACTGATTGCAGTAACTGATCGCGTGAATGCTTCGAAGAGCGATAAAGATCCATCTAATTGGATGCCGCCATTGCGCAGTTATTGGTGCGCTTATCTTGGCGATTGGATTTCGGTGAAGGCACGATGGGGCTTGTCAATGGATCAAAGTGAATTTGGTCGGATCAGCAATCTGTTAATCAGCGATTGTTCATCGTTGACAATTGCGAGTTGGAGTGCCGCACCAGTTGCAATTGCTGTGCCGGTTGCGACGACAGTGCCAGTAACGACAACTTCGGTTACAACAACCGTGCCAGCAACGACAACTTCTGTCAGTTCAGCCACCAGCACGACTGTGCCGACTAGTACAACGAGCACGACTACAACTACTAGTGCAACGGGGTCAACAGCAAGCACAGCCAGCACGATTGCAACGACCAGCACGATTGCATCGTCGTCGGGATCAAGTCAAACCAAAGACATCAGCCCTGGTTCATATTGCGCACCAGTTGACGGGCTAGGTGCATACAAAGGTTTGGTTTATGTTTGCTCAAAAACAAGCGCCGACGGCACACCGTATTCTGGTAATCGAGCCCGATGGCGCAAATTCACCAACTAGAATAAGGCCATGTCTAAGAAAACGAAAAAGAAAAAAGCTCGTATGCGTCGTTCAAAAGCCAATCATGGCAAGCGCCCAAACATGGGTCGGGGCTAAATAACAAACGCACTGACTTGCTTGTCAGTTGTAGTTGAATAATCAACTAGTCGTCTTCGAAGCCGCGTTCTAAGAATTGCTTTCCGGTTTCACAACTATCTTTAAGCGGACACCATCGACATTGTGCACCAGGGTTCAACTTTGGTTCGCGACTTTCACGAGTTAATTCGTAAATTGCGTTTGCGCCGTCAATAACTCGACGCACTGCCGATTGCAAAACACCTTCGCTGACTTCTTCAACATCGGCTCGTGCCGACTCAAGTGAATAAGTCGCCAGTCGACGCGGCGGTTGACCAGAGCGCAACGATTCGACCAAGGCATAGAATCGCAGATCTTCACGATGGTTTGAATAGATACGACCACTCTTTAGGTCGATGATTACTTTGCTGCCAGGGCCGCCGAGAGTCAAGTCGACACGCGTTGAAAAAATAATTAGTCCACCGAGAAGTTCAACTCGAGCGGAGCTTTCTGTGACTGGGCGCCAAGATGCTTTGAGTGGAGGAAAACTTTCTTCGAACTTCGTATACAGATCAACCGCATAGCTTCGAAGTTGGGCGCGCTCACCCGATGAAAGCTGGGCGATAAATTCGCTTGCGCCACGACTCTGTTCGTGTTCGAGTCGGGCGAGAGCCTCTTCGACCAGGTCTGCGGGCTCTACATGTCCACGCCAATTGATCGCAAGTTCAACCGCCTTGTGCATCACGGTGCCACGAACATTGCTGATTGTCCATTCGAATGAATCATGTGCCGCCATGAAATGCGCCTCGCAACCGTGCACTGTGTTCAAACTACTTTTGCTGACATAAAGAGGTTGATCAGGAGATAACTTTGCTGCAAGCGGCGCGAGCGATGTCTCGAGTTGTTCGCGCACCGCGGTAACAACAGTGATCGGTAAAGGCACCCAGCCCGTAGGTTTGCCGAGGACATCGACAACTTGTTGTTGCATCGGGTTTAATTCTTGGTTTGACATGACGTAATTACATTACAGAAAGGGTGTTTAGGGATATTTAATCGTGCTCGAAAACCGTGCGATACCCTTTTGCCATAATCTGCGTCATGACGAGCAGAGATTTTCACGATACACCGCTCGCAAATTCGCGCGACTCAAATCTCGTTTCAACGCATTACGCGCAGTTTGCAAGTGCTGCGAGAATTCTTGCAAGTCAAGCCCATCGGCACGGGTTGCGGCCACCTGGTTTTCGCAGTCCGCCACGAATTGTTGGCGTAGATCGCAGTCTGCGTCGTTTTAATAACCGTGTTGTCGTGTCTGTGTTGTTGCGGGGGCGACCATTTGTGGCGGTGCTCAGCGACATGATCGAAGGTGTCGTGGCTGCTAATCAACTAACGGGTCGTAACGCCGAGAACGCCAGAACAGTTCTATGGAGCAGCGTCGAATCACATTTGCTACCTGATGCGACCCAAACGCGCGTAGCCTGACAGGGTTGCCCAGGTGGCGGAATGGTAGACGCGGGGGGCTTAAACCCCCCTGGTGCGAAAGCGCTGTATCGGTTCGAGTCCGATCCCGGGCACACTAATTTTCTGCGAGAAACTGTGCAACAAAGCTCATTT
>CAMCZA010000128.1 GCA_945885515.1 Ferrithrix thermotolerans DSM 19514
TCATTACCGGCCGATCTTCAAGATCAAGTCAAAAGCAAGAGCCAACGAAGTCTGACACCGCCTAAGGGGCTTAAAGTTGAATCAGTTTCATTAAGCAGCAATGGGCTTTCTGTCAAAATGCTCGGTAGCAATATTCAACTTGGCAATCTCGGATCAGGTTTATAGTTGAAACTATGAAGTTGGATTTCAAGAAACTGCTTCCCAACGATATTTCAATATTTCAAGGATTTCGCCCGATTCGTTTAATCGCTGTTCTGTATATGTTGGTTATGGTCGCACGCAGTTGTGTTCACCTCTTTGCAGCAGATGGCGGTGCTCGGAGCATTGCTGGCATTGATACATCCGTTGAAGGCGGAGATAACATCATCGCGATATTTCACCAGTGGGGCGCAGTGCAACTTATTCTTGCTTTGCTCCTACTTTTATTATTTTTCAGATATCCAGGATTAACTCCATTGATTTTGCTCACTCTTGCCATTGAACCAGTCATGCGTTTGATTGCTGGACAGATGATGACATTAACCACCACAGGAACTCCACCCGGCAAAACATTAAACGGGGCAGCTTTTTCTCTGCTTTTGATTTTGTTTACTGCCTCGTTAGTCAATAAGACTGTTAGAAAAGACGTTTCTGGTTCATAGGGCGCTTTTCTTTTAGAAATCGCCGAACTATCCAACAATAATTTATAGAACCATTTCGGCAAAAAAGTGGGCATGTGGGCCAGAGCATGACAAGGCAATGCGATAGACACGCATTTAACGAATATCACTGAATCCAAACAAGTATTTCAAGCGTGAATTGATCGCCTACTGCTTATTCGACTAATACACTTTGATAGTGCCAATGCGTGTCGGGTTGTTCGGGGGGACATTTGATCCACCGCATCTCGGCCATCTGGTAACCGCAGTAAATCTGCGCCATGTTCTAAAACTGGACATCGTAATATTGATGGTCGCCAATGACCCCTGGCAAAAGCATGGGACCCGTGAAGTTGCAAGCGCAGTCGATCGTTTGGCGATGGTTCAAGCCGCAATCAAAGATGTAGATGGACTGGTCGCCGGTGATGACGAAATTTCACGTGGAGGACCAAGTTTTACGGCCGATACCTTGGCGATTCTGCATGACCGATATATAGGCGCAGAGCTGTTCACAATCGTCGGAGATGATGCTGCCGCAAAATTCGGGTCATGGCAGCGCGCAAATGAAATCGCCAAACTCTCGACCTTGGTCGTTGTTGATCGACCCGGTTCGCCACTGATGCCGCCAAGCGAGTTCATCTGGAACCGCGTCGAAGTGCCAAGGCTTGAAGTCAGTTCAACAGATCTGCGAGAGCGTTTCGTTGACGGTCGGCCGCTTGACTATCTGGTGTCAGCCGAAGTGCTTGAGGTCATTGCCCAACGTGGCTTGTATGGGGCTCAAAAATCAAGTGTAGAAAAATACCGCGCCAAAAAGTCCGGCGCCGAAAAATCATGACGGCGATTCGGCAAAGACAAAAGCAACGACTATTGGTCGCCATGTGTTGTGGCATCGCATCGGCGTTGATGTTGCCCGCTGGGCTTGTAATCGCTTACAACTCGGTACTCAACTCAAATAGTGGAACCAATGTCAACGATATAAAAGTTTTAAAAATCTTAGAGACGCCAGTGGCGTTACTAGCGACAGTCAACGACTCGAATGAGATTACAACTGTCAGTGTGATTGCACTCGCCGGTGGAAGTCTGGGCGGAACAATTATTTCTGTCCCGGCGAAAGCCAAGGCAGAAGTCGCAGACGGTGAACCACCCCGCAGAATATTTGATTCTTACATCAATGGTGACCCAACAGCATTTGTTTCAGATGTTGAGGGCTTGCTCGATGTATCAATTTCAGCAGTTGGAATTTTTAATCGGGGAGATTTGCTGAGGTTGCTCGGCAAAGTCGGTCCCGCTGAGGTGCTACTTGATTCGGATGTGCGCAATACGACGCCAGATGGTGCAACACTTACCGTTGCAAAAACCGGTAAGGCAACTCTTGACACGCTCTCGCTAATCAGCATTTTGCTTGCGCGCGAAATTGATCAAAGTGAAGCAGCAAGATTTAATCACCAAAAATCTGTTTGGACGGCGATCACAAATGCAGTTGGTCTTGGATTACGACTGGATGCGACAAATATTAATTTGTTCGAAACTCCACTTGATTTTGATGGGTTTATGCAGCGATTGTTCGCGGGCCCGATTCAGTATTGGCAATTCTCGGCAACCAAAGTGCCGGTCGGAGTTGACAATCCGAATTCTCTGGACATGTTCAGCCTCGATCCGTCAGAAGTGACGATGATTATGGCCAGCGTTGCCCCGACTTCGATTACCGGCTCAGGTGTCTCGGGAGCGCTTTCGGTGCAGGTTGATAGTCCGTTTAACGATCCGGTGATTAGTCGCGAGGTCGTCAGGCGACTAGTTGCAATCGGCTTCGATGTTGCGCTTGTTCGCGAAGTGCCAGGTCCACCTTCTGATTTGACGCAACTTCGCTTCGTCGATTCAAGAGTGTTTTCAGAATTAGACCTCAAAGATTTTATTGGTGACTTTGATGCAAGTCGAACCAGCGAACGGGCACAAGGTATTGATCTTCAAATTATTTTGGGCTCATCTTTTGTCAAATTTTCTAAAGACAAACCAGACCTTCCTACCACTACCGTTGTGCCCCCAGAGCAATGAGTACTTACCAACCACAACCCGAGGCCCTACACATTGCGACCGTCGCTGCGAAAGCTGCAGATGAGAAACAAGCAACCGATGTAAATGTTTTAGACGTTGGCGAAATTTTGGCGATTACTGATCTGTTCGTTGTCGCCAGTGCGGGCAATAAACGACAGGTGCGCACGATCAGCGATGCAATCACCGATGCAGTTCGTCGTGAGACAGGTCGCTCGCCGCTGTCGAGTGAGGGCGTAACCGAACAGCAGTGGATTTTGATTGATTACGGCAGTGTCGTGGTTCATGTGTTTGATGACGAGACGCGCAGGTTTTATGAAATTGAGCGGCTGTATCGAGATGTGCCGGCCGTCAGCTGGCGATTAGTCAGTTAATTTCAATTAATTTGCTGGCCGACTGGCAACAATGAAAAATTGTTTGCCGAATAGTCGCCAAAAAATTGGTACTGCTAAGTAGAGTTTCACAAGCCACGGACTGGAAAATCGCTGCGAGCGAAACGACAACGGTAAAAAGCGTGAGATTGTTGAATCGTGTCGAAGGTCGGCTGCGGCAAGATGCTCTTCGATAGTTCTATGTGTGAGCGGTAGCAAGTGGTCTGCAAAATCATAATATTCGTTGGCGCAATACCTAAAGTTAGGGCCCATAATTGCGAGCATTCCACCGACCTTGAGTGATTTACGAAGTTGAACTAAATATTGGTAGATCTCATCTGGAGTCGCCAAGTGTTCCAAAAAGTTTGAAACAAAAATCAGGTCAAAATGTTCTTCGGGCAAGTCAACTTTGTAGATATCACCGAAACGCGTCGTCACACCAGTCGGCCAACTGGTTCTCTGGTCAGACAAATCGCAAGCCCAACGCTCTGGCGCACGAGATGCAATTATGAATTCTCCGCGACCAGCGGCTGGGTCAAGCACTCTTTTTGGATGATCAAGTCGTGACTCGATCCAACGAGTGATAATTGCCCAAGTTGTATCTTTTTTATCTTGTCGTAGTCCAGCAAATCTAAATTGATAGACCTTGCCAAGATCCAACTTTTGGCTTGAGTTTGACATTGTCGGTAAGGCTAATGCTGTCCAATTAGATCTATCGGGTAGCGTAAAGAAGTCTTATTGGGGCTGTAGCTCAGTTGGTAGAGCGCTTCCATGGCATGGAAGAGGCCAGGGGTTCGATTCCCCTCAGCTCCACAATTGATTTGCGAAACTTAAGTGGTATGAACTGAAAGCAATTGCTTAACGCAAAACTTGACTTTGAGATTAGCAAAGAGTGCTCGGTTGGGGTGTCTGCTCCAGGGTTTGAGGGTGTGGATTGTAAAAGTTTCGATTTTTTTGATCCCAATCTTTTTGATTT
>CAMCZA010000129.1 GCA_945885515.1 Ferrithrix thermotolerans DSM 19514
GCCACGGAAATGGCGGGTCACCCAACTGTGGCGCATTTTGCCAAAGTTGCAAAAGAACTCAGCGTTGTTTTGCCGATCAGTGTGTATGAGCGGGCAAACAACTCGTTATTTAATTCGGTGGCGATAGTTGATGCAGATGGCAAAGTGCTTGGCACATATCGCAAGAGCCATATTCCTGATGGGCCGGGCTATAACGAGAAGTTTTATTTCAGCCCTGGTGATACAGGTTTCAAAGTTTGGCAAACCAAGTATGCGAAAATTGGTGTTGGCATTTGTTGGGACCAATGGTTTCCAGAAGCGGCGCGCGTGATGGCGTTGCGTGGTGCAGAGATTTTGTTGTATCCAACTGCTATTGGTAGCGAGCCATCAAATCCTGAACTTGATTCTTCCGGTCATTGGCAGCGAGCGATGCAGGGCCACGCAGCCAGCAATTTAACGCCAGTTATGGCCGCTAATCGCACAGGGCGCGAAGTTAGTCGGGCAACTGAGATTACTTTTTACGGATGTTCGTTTATTTGTGATGCGACGGGCGCAAAAGTTGCCGAAGCGAACCGAACCGAAGAAGCAGTGCTACTGGCAACTTTTGATTTGGAAGCACAAAAAAATGCGCGAACTTTTTGGGGATTGTTTCGTGATCGTCGCCCCGAGTTATATCGACCGCTGATGACCTTGGATGGTTTTGACGAGTGAGTATGCCAGCCGAATTTGCACGGCATCAACGAACTGTTATTTGTTGGCCTGCAAGACCAGAAATTTATGGCACTCGACTTGTTGAAGCACAGACTGCCCACGCCGCTTTAGCCAACACGATTTCTGGTTACGAACCCGTAACGATGATTACCAACCCAGCCGACATGAAAACTGCGCGCAAGGCGTGTGCTGAAAATGTAGATGTTGTTTCACTTGAAATTGATGACGCATGGTTTCGTGATTCTGGTCCGAATTATGTGGTTGAGAACGGCGAACTGATCGCCACTTGTTGGACATTTAATGGCTGGGGTGAAAAATTTGTGCCGTTCGATAAAGACTCGACGATTGCTTCTCGTTGGGCTGCAAAAGTGGGTCATAAAACGCGCAAGATCGACATGGTGCTTGAAGGTGGGTCGATAAATGTTGACGGCGCCGGAACGCTAATCACAACCGAACAGTGCTTGTTGAATCCAAATCGCAATCCAGAACTTTCACGCGAGCAAATTGCCACACAATTGTGCGAGCGACTCGGTCAAAAACAAGTCGTGTGGCTGCCATTTGGGTTGGCGCTTGACGACGACACCGATGGGCATGTTGACAATGTTGCCGCGTTCATTGGTTCACGAGATGTAATCATGCAGGGCTGCGACGACAAAAATGAAGCAGATTTCGTGCGTTGCGCAGCCAATATTGCAGTGGCGAAAAGTGCTGGCTTAAATGTTCGAGTGATTCCTGTATTGCCGTATGTCGTAACCGACGGTGTGCGTGCGGCGGTGCCGTATTTAAATTTTTACATTTGCAATGATGCAGTCATCGTGCCAGTTTGTGGCCACCATGCCGATAGTGAAATGTTGGCGTTGTTTGGCGAATATATTCCTGATCGTGACATCGTCGGTCTTGAGATCGGCGAAATTCTTGCGCGCGGCGGCGGCGGCATTCATTGCATCACCCAACAAGTGCCGGCTATCTAGTCGATTAGCTAGTCAATTAACGAGTCGCTTCGCACCCGGCGTTGTTCTGCTTCTTCGTGGGCAGGAAGTACTCGGCCAAATAGTTGCCGAGTGCGCTCGACACGACCAATGACCCCAGGTTCGGCGGTGTAAGCAAAGATCGCAGCGTGACGGGCCTTTGATGTAGCCGGCACACGCGTAACGCGATGCAGAGAATGTCGACCACGAAAAATTTGTAAATCGCCAGCGTGAAGTTCAAGGGTCTTTACTTCGCTGCGATCATCTTCAAGAACTTTTTGAATTCGCTGAAATGATTCGTCATCGGGTGTGCGAATCATTGGAACATATTCAAACAACCCACCTTCGTCGGCTTCGTCGATCATTGCAGTCACGGCGAACTCATTTGTGTCAAAGTGCCAGGCAAATTGTTGACCAGGGTCGAGAATATTTGCGGTCAATCCTGCCAAAGGATCGGCGTAGCAGTGAACAGACTCAGTCTCGAGACAGTCTCTGATGAATTGAGTTAATTCAATACTGCGAAACAACACATCTATTGCCAGCGACGAATCCCAAGAGTCGCCAGGGATAAAACCACTCGAGCGCTCAACGAAAGTATTGACCGGATGTCTGTCTGGGTACTGCGGATTTTTTGTCGTGCGAAAGTACGGATTCATACTCGATGTAGAAAAATGAGTTGTTGATTTTCGGTCAACGATTTCTTTGCTGATAGTTCTGACAGCAGTGGGACGAATAAGATCTTTAATTACAGCGCAACCGTCGTGTCGTAATTGTTGGCGGGCGTGGGCGAGCGCGTTTTGATAATTCGTGCTTTGTGGTTGGTCCAGTGGATACGAGTCGTAATCGACAAGGTCATCAACGCGATATTTGCGAGTCACTTTGTGCCGCCGATCATGATTGCCATCATGATTCCCAGGGTGGAGTCCAGTCACCTTCGAGACGCATTGAAAGTTGTGCGTCGTCTTCGATGCGTTTGGCAACATGCAATTCGGCTGCGTTGGCCCCGTAACGCTCGCTGGCTATCGTAAAAGCATGCACTGCAGCAGAAGTCATTGGCAGATCTGCATTGACTTGTTTGCCAAGTTCTGAAATCAAACCTAAATCTTTTAAACAAAGCTCAAGTGAAAATGATGGATCGTAATGCCCCGCGAAAATTGAAGGTGCGTCATGGCGCACCACAAAACTGTCGCCAACACTTTCTTTGATTGCGCTCCATAAAGTGCCGAGTTCAACACCGTTTGCGATTCCTGTGGCAAAGCCCTCACCGATCGCTGCTGCGGCAATAAACCAAAGTTGATTTGTTACAAGTTTTACAACGTTGCCTGTGCCGAGCGGTCCGCAATGAACAATCAGACCGAGATTTTTTAGAATCGGTCTGACGCGATCGAGAATTTGCTTTTCGCCACCAACAAATAATGTCAACTTTCCATTTCGCGCCCCGTCGACAGCGCCAGTTACGGGCGAATCCAAAACTTTGACTCCTGTTGGTGCTTTGCTTGCCAACTCAATAATTAGTTCTTTTCGGTTGGTCGTCAGGTCAACCCAAATTGAATTTGGACCGAGGTTGCTTAATGCGAGCTGCTTGACCATTACTGATTGAACATCATCCGGTCTAGGTAGCGAGGTAAACAAAATTTCAACCTGCGAAGCGCAATCGGCTGGTGACAGTGACGCCACAGCGCCATGCTCTACAGCGAGTGTTACGGCGCCAGAGTTGATGTCAAAAACTCTTACGTTCAGCCCGGCAGCAAGCAAACGCTTACACATCGGCAAACCCATATTGCCTAGACCGATGAATCCGATGTTCATGATCGCAGATTAGTTGCTAGACAGGGGCGTCCATTGTGCGCAGGGGCAGAACTTGCGCAGGCAAACTTGACCACATGTCGCTTAGTAAATCGTCGCGTAGCGAGCGCACCGACTCGTCGCTCCAGCGATTGAGATGTTGCAATGGATCGTTGGCTAAGTCGTAAAGTTCGCCTTCTCCAACTTTGTTCATCGTGCCGTCTAGTGCTGCCGTACAAACCCAATTGTCGCGACAGATGGTTCGTAGGTGAACTATTTTTCCGAACAACACGCTGTCCCATTCGGTGAGCACGCGCTCATGGCCAAGTTTTTCAGCGTCGATATCATCGATTGGCAGTCTTGGCGCTTCGGCATAAGCGGGTTTTTCAAGACCAGCAATGTGTGCAAAAGTTGCCGCCAGAGAAACCAAACCAACTGGAGCACTAACTCGGGCCGGATTAGTTTTCGTATTTGGCGCTGGTCGCCAAATTAACGGCAGTCGCATCAACGCATCAACGTGATACGGGCCCTTGAATAGCAAACCAAAGTCTCCTTGAAACTCGCCGTG
>CAMCZA010000130.1 GCA_945885515.1 Ferrithrix thermotolerans DSM 19514
CGTTCTTCGCTGTGCGCGAGGCGAACAGAACCAGTGACGTGATAGCTGATCGGAAAATCTTTGTCTTTGGCGAGTTCGCGATACAACGCAGCAGAATATTTTTGAACCTGCATCACGCTCCAACTTGTTGAATATGTCGGCACATTGCCCGCAGCATGCCATGTAGAACCAGATGTCAGTTCGTCTCGTTCAAGCAACAAAACATCGGTGCAACCCATTTTGGCCAGGTGATACAGCGCACTGCAGCCTGCAATTCCTCCACCGATAATTACAATTTTCGCTCGCTCGCTCATCGTAAAAAATCAACTTTCTTGTGCTCGCGTTTTCTAAAGTTCAGTGCCAAACTGTAGCGTTGACGATGCTAAAGAATCACTAAGTAATATGACAAATTATCTAAAAATCTAAGGAACAAGATGGCCGACCTCCCGAAAAATGCCCGCGTCGTAATCGTTGGTGGCGGAATTGTTGGTTGCAGCGTTGCCTATCATCTCGCCCTGCGTGGTTGCACAGATGTCGTGTTGCTCGAGCGCAAGCAACTGACTTGTGGAACAACCTGGCACGCAGCCGGCCTTGTCGGTCAGTTACGAGCGACTCATAATTTGACCCGACTAGCGCAGTACACGACCAATTTGTTTAAGACCCTTGAAGCCGAGACTGGCCAAGCAACTGGGTTTCAACAACGCGGCTCGGTTGCAGTCGCGCCGAATCACGAGCGATTCGAAGAACTCAAGCGCGGTGCATCGATGGCTCGTGTGTTTGGTTTGGATGTCAACATTATTTCACCCAAAGAAGTTGCCGAGCTTCTGCCACTCGCAAGAGTTGACGATCTAGTTGGCGGCGTGCACTTGCCAAACGACGGCGTGGTGAACCCGATTGACACGACACAGGCTTTGGCAAAAGGCGCGCGAGCACTCGGTGTAAAAATTATTGAGAACATCAAAGTCGACTCGATAATTGTCGAAGATGGTCGCGCTGTTGGCGTAAAAACAACAAACGGCGACGGCAGTGCCGAAAAAGCCGAAATTCGCGCAGAGTTTGTTGTCAACTGTGCAGGCATGTGGGCTCGCGAACTTGGCGATGCCGCTGGAGCGATTGTTCCGCTGCATGCCGCCGAGCACTTCTATATCGTCACTGAAGCGGTGCCTGATATTTCACCGAATATGCCAGTACTTCGCGATCCAGACGGTTGCGGATATTTCAAGGAAGATGCCGGCAAACTTTTGGTTGGCTGGTTTGAGCCAGTGGCTAAGCCGTGGGGCATGAAGGGAATCTCTGAAGATTTTTCTTTCACATCTTTACCAGAAGATTTTGAACACATTGAGCCGTTGGTAGCAGCCGCAACACATCGCATGCCGTTGCTTGCAAAGACTGGCATCAGATTATTTTTTAACGGACCAGAATCGTTTACGCCCGATGATCGATATCTACTCGGCGAATCACCAGATGTTGAAAATCTTTTCGTTGCTGCTGGTTTTAATTCGATTGGCATTCAGTCTTCGGGTGGTGCTGGCAAAGTTCTCGCCGACTGGATTCTCGACGGTCGCCCACCAATGGATTTGTGGGACGTGGATGTGCGCCGCTCGATGCCATATCAGCGAAACAAAAAATATCTGCACGACCGCACCGTCGAAACGCTCGGCTTGCTGTACGCAATGCACTGGCCGTTCAGGCAACCAGAAACTGCACGCGGTGTTCGCAAATCTGTATTGCACGATCGCCTCGCCGAACGCGGTGCGTGCTTCGGCGAAGTCGCTGGCTGGGAGCGCACGAATTGGTTTGCCCCTGAAGGTGTGAAGCCTGAATATGTCTATACATATGGCAAGCAAAACTGGTTTGGCTATAGCGCACAAGAGCACCACGCCGTGCGCAACGCAGTTGGTTTGTTTGACCAGTCGTCGTTTGGCAAATTTATTTTGCAAGGCCCAGATGCGATGGCGGTACTCAATCAAATTTGTGCCAACGAAGTTGATGTGCCAGTCGGCAAAATCGTTTATACACAATGGCTAAACGAGACAGGCGGCATCGAAGCCGACTTGACCGTTACTCGCCAAGCAATCGACTCGTATTTAATAGTCACCGCTGCAGCCACACAGGTCCGCGACTTTGCTTGGTTGCGCGATCACATTCCGGCGACGGCGCGGGCGATGGCGATTGACGTTTCTTCGGGTCAAGCAGTGTTGAGCGTGATGGGACCAAACTCGCGTGCGCTACTTTCATCGCTGACACCAGACGACTTGTCAAACGAGGCATTCGCTTTTGGCACTTCAAAAATCATCGACTTGGCGTATGCCCGAGTTCGCGCAAATCGCATCACATATGTAGGCGAACTGGGCTGGGAGTTGTACATTCCAACAGAGTTCACTATGAGCGTGTTCGACGCGATCACCGATGCGGGAAAAGACTTCGGTCTGCGCCACGCTGGTTATCACGCGCTCAACTCATTGCGAACCGAAAAGGGTTACCGCCACTGGGGTCACGATGTTTCGCCAGACGACACGCCGCTTGAAGCCGGTCTTGGCTTTGTTGTGGCGATCAACAAACAAGACGGTTTTATTGGGCGCGATGCACTTGTGAAACAAAAAGAATCAGGGCTCAACAAGCGCATGGTGCAGTTTTCGCTCGCCGACCCAGAGCGCTTGTTGTATCACAACGAGCCAATTTGGCGTAATGGCGAACTTGTCGGCAGCATCACCTCTGGCATGTTCGGCCATACGGTCAATGCATCGCTGGGCATGGGCTATGTTGCCAATAAAAATGGTCTCGCCGACAAGAAATTTGTCACAGACGCGACTTATGAGATCGAAGTTGCAGGAGAGCGCGTCAGCGCCACAGCGTCGCTTGACCCGTTCTATGATCCCAAGAGTTTGCGCGTCAAGTCGTAACATCGTTCAAATGAATAGGATTATCAAATGACCAGTTCTCAACAACCAAACCGTCGCGGTGGCCCAGGCGCTCGTCGCGCACTTCGAGCCGCACCACTCGCACTCGACATTCGACCAGTAAACCCAGGCATGGAAAGTGGCCGCTATAAGCCACTGACTGATGCTGAGGTTTTAAAAATTCATAATGCCGCGATTGATGTTTTAGAAAACATCGGCCTTGCTGATGCGATACCAACTTGTCTTGATGCGTTGCTTCCATTGGGTTGCACACTTTCACCAGAAGGTCGATTGTTGTTTCCACGAAGTCTGATCGAACACACACTCTCGATTGCCGCGCGCAACTTCACTCTTTACGGGCAAGACCCGAAATACGACATGGAGCCGTGGGGCAAGAAAGTTTATTTCGGTACCGCTGGTGCGGCTGTTTACATCGTCGACCCAAAGACCGGCGAATACCGCGAATCAGTTTCACAAGATGCCTACGACATTGCGCGACTTGTTGACCAAATGGAGCACATCCACTTCTATCAGCGAACAGTTGTGCCACGCGATTTGCCAGACCCAGCAGAAATGGATATCAACACTTGTTATCTGAGCGTCAGCGGAACAACAAAACATGTTGGTACATCTTGGGTACATCCAGATCATCTTGATGCATCGTTGCGAATGTTGCACGACATCGCGGGTGGCGAAGACAAGTGGCGTGCTCGTCCGTTCGTTAGTCAGTCAAATTGCTTTGTGGTTCCACCACTTAAGTTCGCTACAGATGCGTGTCGTTGTTTAGAAACTGCTGTTTACGGCGGAATGCCCGTGTTGTTGTTGTCGGCCGGTCAAGCTGGAGCAACTGCACCAGCGGCCCTTGCCGGTGCGCTCGTTCAAGAGACTGCAGAAGTACTCGCAGGCCTGGCATATGTCAATGCGCTTGTGCCTGGTCACCCTGCAATTTTTGGTACTTGGTCTTTCGTTTCTGACTTGCGTTCAGGCGCAATGTCGGGTGGTAGCCCAGAGCAGGCGATTCTCTCTGCAGCGAGCGCGCAAATGGCTCACTTCTACGATCTCACTGGCGGCACGTCATCTGGCATCAGCGACTCGAAGATTCCTGATGCGCAAGCCGGTGCAGAAAA
>CAMCZA010000131.1 GCA_945885515.1 Ferrithrix thermotolerans DSM 19514
TTGCAACTGCAGCAAACACTGGCTTGCGTGCACTGCTCGCTGATGTTGTAAAGATTGCGAAAAAAGAAGACAAGACCACAAAACTTGTCGATATCCGATCTGCTGATGAGTTCAGTGGAAAAATTTTCGCGCCAGCTGGTTTTCAAGAACTGGCAATTCGCTCAGGACATATTCCTGGTGCACAAAATGTGCCCTGGGGTACCGCAGTTTCACCAGACGGCACATTCCGTCCTGCTGCAGATCTCAAAGTGATCTACGACAAAGTTGGGATTGACGGCAAAAAGAAAGTAATCGTCTATTGCCGAATTGGCGAGCGTGCTGCGCACACATGGTTTGTTCTCAGTGAGATCCTCGGCTACGAAGTGAGGCTTTATGACGGCTCGTGGACTGAATACGGAAACTCAGTCGGTGTTCCGATCAGCAATCCAGCCGGAACAATTTGGGGCAAGGGCTGATCAAATGTTGTCAAAAAGAACTTCTGCTGCAGTTTCAATTCTTATTGCAATTATCGCTGGAGCATTAGTTCTTTCGACAAGCGGTGTTAGTGATTCGAGTCGCCCGATCTCCCTATTAATTGGCGCCTCTCTTGGCTTTGCGTTTGAGCGCGGAAGATTTTGTTTCTTCTGCCTGTTTCGCGATGCGACCGAATCACGACACACCCGACCACTGTTATCGGTCGTGACTGCAATTGCAGTCGGTGCGGTTGGTTATGCGGTGATGTTTGGTCTTTATCTTCCAAATTCAAAGGGTGAGGGCCTTCCGCCTGGTGCACACATTGCGCCGGTCAGTTTTCCACTTATATTTGGTGCCGCTGCATTCGGGCTCGGCATGGTTTTGTCAGGCGCTTGCGTGAGCGGTCATCTATACCGAATCGGTCAAGGATATTTGCGTGCGATACCCGCGCTAGTCGGCTGTTTAGTTGGATTCGGACTCGGGTTTTTCACTTGGAACAAACTCTTTCTTGAGCAGGTGAGTGAGAGTCCAGTTCTTTGGTTGCCGCGTTGGCTCGGATATTCGGGCTCACTCGTTCTCGTGCTTTTTGTTTTAGCAGTAGTGGCGATTCTTCTGCTGAAACTTAATCGTCAACCAGTTGATGAATCAGTTCAACAAGCGACACCGTCGCAAAAAGTCGGCGACCAAATCATGGATGTCCTGTTCATTCGACGTTGGTCGCCAGTCGCCACAGGCACAATCGTCGGATTAATTGGTGTTGTTGCCTACATTCGAACAACACCACTCGGGGTCACATCTCAGTTGAGTTCGATCAGTCGCAGCGTGCTCGATTCGCGAGGATTGTTACCAGAAGTTTTGCACGGCATTGACATGATGCGTGGTTGCGTCGCAACTGTAACTTCAACAGTTACCAACAATGGCTGGTTAGTAATCGGCTTCGTTGCTGCGTCGCTCGCTGCTGCCGTTGGTGGCGGTCGATTTAAATTGCAAATTCCAACGCTCGGCAATTCATCAACTGCGTTGCTCGGTGGAGTATTGCTCGGTTGGGGTTCACTGACTGCTTTGGGTTGCACCGTTGGCGTTCTGCTTTCAGGCACTCAAGCATTCGCCGTCTCTGGTTTCGTATTTTTGATCGTCGTTTATGCGGTTGTCACGCTAGGCGTGAAACTTAAATTGCACCAACTATTTGGCGCGTAATATTCTTGAACTAGATGTCGGCCAAGATGTGTTCGAGTTTGAGTTTTGGTTCATCAACTTCAAGGCGCTGTAAGCGGTAGCGATTTTCGAATAACGCAACGAGTGCACCGTCACCGCGTTTCAAAATACGAACCCCACCAATCTGGCGTAAGCGGTCGGCACTTGTTTCGTCAGTGACTCGAATCGCTTGATATGAAAGCGGACTAATTTCTGTCGGCGAGTTGAATTCGTGCTCTAGTCGATGAGATAGAACTTCAAATTGCAAAGCGCCCACGGCGGCCAAAATCGGGTGCGAGTCCCCAACATTCGGGTCGCGCAAAACCTGCACAACACCCTCTTCGTCAAGTTGTGCCAGCCCACGGCGAAACTGTTTGACGCGCGAACTTTCAATCGGACGCGCTGTCGCATAAACCTCTGGGGCGAATCTCGGCACTGCTGGATACTCAACAGGCTGTGATGCGTAAAGCGTGTCGCCGATTTTCAGGCCGGCTGCATTGATTAAGCCGATAATGTCACCAGGAAACGCATCTTGAATAATCGTTCGGTCTGAGCCGAATGCCGATGTTGCATATTTTGTGCTGAGAACTTTGCTCGTGCGCGAACAAGTGACGTCCATCCCACGCTCAAAACGACCAGTGCATACGCGTGCAAACGCCAGCAAGTCGCGATGGCGTGGGTTCATGTTGGCTTGAATTTTGAATACAAACGCCGATAGCTCGTTATCAAGGGGCTGCGCTACACCAGCAATTGTTTGTCGCTCAACCGCAGGCGGAGCAAGATCGATCACAGCATCTAGCAACATTCGCACGCCAAAATTTGTCAAAGCAGAGCCAACGAATACGGGCGTAGTAACTCCAGCCAAAAAACTTTCAACATCAACGTTGGCGCCGATCGCGTCGAGTAGTGAGCAACCATCTAAAGCAGCCGCCCACGCTGAGCCTTCTTCAGTTGCTGCTCGATCTGTTGGCACGATCTCTTCTGGTGCTGCTGAACCACCGCGTGCCGTGCGCGTAAATCGTATGAACTCTTTTGTTCGTCGGTCAATTACTCCACGAAAATCACCAGGTATGCCGACTGGCCAAGTTGCTGGCGTCGGACGCAATCCAATTTGTTGTTCAACTTCATCTAACAGTTCAAGAGGGTCGCGGCCAGGACGGTCGTATTTATTAAAAAAAGTCAGAACAGGCAAATTGCGAGATCGACAAACTTGAAATAGTTTCAAAGTTTGTGCTTCAATTCCTTTTGCGATGTCGAGAACCATGATTACCGCGTCAACTGCAGCCAAAACACGATATGTATCTTCGGAGAAATCTTTGTGACCAGGTGTATCAAGCAAATTGAATACATGGTCGCGATACGGAAACTGCAAAACGGTTGAAGAAATCGAAATGCCACGTTCGCGCTCAAGTGCCATCCAGTCAGAAGTTGATGCTCGACCACCAGCGCGCGCCTTTACTGCACCCGCTTCTTGCACCGCGCCGGCGTAGAGCAAAAATTTTTCGGTAAGAGTTGTTTTACCAGCGTCGGGGTGAGAAATGATCGCAAATGTGCGTCGACGCGCAGCCTGAAACAGCACATCTAAATCGGTGTTCATTTGAATATTAAATCTTAGTTGCAATCACCGCTTGCTCATCGCCGATGTGATGTGATTAGCTGCTTGAACTAATCGCGGAAGGTAGTCGTCTTTCAATTGGCTCATTTTTGTGCGACCAGTTTGGGTACCGATATTGATCGCTGCAATTGTTCGGCCATGTTTGTCGCGAATTGGTGCGGCGATTGACCTGACACCATCTTCAAGTTCTTGGTCTAGTAGCGCCCAGCCTTGTTGTTTAATTAATGCAAGTTCCTTAGCCAGTTCTGTTTTCGTATTAAGAGTCTTCTCAGTCATCTTTGGGAAAGGCGCAGATTTCAGAAATTGCCTTTGCTCAACGGGCGGAAGCTCTGCGACAATAACGCGACCCATTGAAGTTACAAGTGCCGGTAGGCGCGAGCCGAGGGCAAGCCCAATTCGCATAATCCGCTTGGTCGGCACTCGAGCAATATAGACAATTTCAAACTCGTCGAGAACGGCAACAGAAACAGATTCATTTAGTTGATCGGATAGTGCCTCCATAAAAGGTTGCGCAACTTCGCCAATTTGGGCAGACGCGAGATATGCGTAGCCAATATCAAGTACTCGAGGTGTGAGTTCAAATTGCTTGCCATCAGTTACGGCGTATCCCAATTTTTGCAACGTATGCAAACTACGTCGCACCGTGGCTCTTGTGAGACCAGTCAGACGCGAAGCCTCAGCCAAAGTTAGGGCAGGGTGTTCGGCTGAAAAAGCTCG
>CAMCZA010000132.1 GCA_945885515.1 Ferrithrix thermotolerans DSM 19514
CCATGTCCGCAATTTATGTTTTTGCCTTCTCAGGAAAAGTAGATTTGAGCGAAACGGATGCGAGATTCATCGCATTGCTTTCAAATTATCAGATCCGAGAAACAAACGCTATTTTTTCGCTTCGGAGCGATTTACTTTTTGGTCTAGGAAATTTACAGTGGGGCTACCTATGGAAGATAGAACCTGTCACTCTTATCGGAGTCTTGTCAGGAAAAATTTATAACCCTTACCCGATAGCACTTGTCTTTTCGATTGGTCTGTTCATATGCAGCTTCTGTTTCGCAAGTAAGTTTCGAGCAGGTATCGGAACCAGTATTTTCACCGCATATTTAGTACCAGTGAGCACAGTATGGTCCTACGCGCATGGATTAGTCAATAATGACATGTATCAAACAATGCCTCCGATTCTGTCATTACTGATTTGTGCCATGTTGCTTGCGATTTGCATCGAGAGCATTGACGCAAGAAGTATTCGATCAGTAGCAATCTTTGTGTCGTTGACATTTATAATGACGATCTACATTTTTGCGGTTTATCCGCAAATGGCTGTCACTTCTATTTTTTTTGTTGGCTCAACAACACTCGGTGGCATTATGCATTTGCTTCTGAGAAAAGATTTCAGGATTGTAAAGATTCGGCTGTCTGCACTGTCAATCGTTGCGGGTACTCTTTGGTTCACCGGGGCATTTGATTTCATGCTTGGTTATTACAGATACTCGGCATACACACAGAATGCAATACCAGAGTTTACGCCGATTCAGCGTAATTTTGATACTTTTATCTACCAGGCTTTTTTTTACAATGGTGATCGATATGAAGTCGTCAAGCAAATCGCATTTGTCATTATTAGTTTTTACTTAATAAGCAGTTGGTTTAACAAAGCTAAACGCGATACTCTATTTTGCTCATCGCTAGTCGCGATTTTTTTCGTACTTACTTATAGGTTTTGGCAAACAAGAATCACTCAAGAATTAGGTCCCCATCTTTATTATCTCACTTGGTTTTTGGTGCCTATCTACGCCACTTCTTTGGCAGGTGGGTTCGGTCACTTATTGCTTTATGCGCGAAAATTAATTAAGAATAAACAGGCAATTGAAGTTAGCAATGTTTTAACACAGTCGTATTTTTATATGCCATTACTAATTGCAATTCTGGTGGCTACCACGATTTCCTCGGTTAGAGATGCCGGAATTAGTCCTATGGCCGTCCCGGTACCAATGGACAAGGTAGAGAAACTTTTATCCAAAGAATTGGGAATTTCTGACGGTTCCGTTTATCGTGGGAGGCTAGTAAACGGTGAGGACAGAGCCGAATATCAGACATTGATCCAAGGGCGAATTCCGGCATTGAACGACTATTCGCATTTGATAAGCCCTTTCCAATATGCATTTACAAAAAAGTTCTTTTTTGATCCATATCAACCACAAAGTAGAAATTATGTAGTTTATGCGAACACGAATGCTCATCTCTATAGTCTTCTAGGAGTTCAATACATAAGACTGGATTGGCTAGGTTCGCCTCTCAGTAATTTGGATGAGACTAACTCGTATCCAGGTGTGCGGTATTCAGAAAATGACTATTTAGTCAAATTAAAAAATGTGAATTTGGGTAACTACTCACCGACACGAGTGGTCGTTGCGCAAAGTTTAGAGGAAACTTTTCGGATAATGGACAAAGATTCGTTCGCCCCAATGGATGAGGCCATTGTGTTTAAGCGTTTGGAAACTGGCTTTGTGCGATCTAGTCAAACAAAATTGTCAGTCGAAGGTGGCGATCTTAGAGTCGTAGCCGAATCTCCCGGCAAATCTATGATTATCTTGCCTATTGAGTACAGCCATTGTTTGAAATTTCAATCAAATAATGAAAATTCAAATCTAAGAGACGTTTTTAGGGTCGATGCTATTTTGACTGGATTAATTTTCGAGAATGAATTAGATGTGACAACCAAATTTAGATACGGCGTTTTCAAAAATAATAATTGCCGTTTGAAAGATTTAGCAGACTTTAAATCACTTTCGAAAGATTAGATTCGGTTCTGGTTATGCCAACACATCTGCGATCACCGCTGTGGATGGTGCTGCAAAACAGTCTTTAACCGTTGCAAGATCGTTTCAGGTGTACTCCGTCAGGCCAGTGGAGGTGTTTAATTGATTAATTGTTCGTTTAGTTAAGATGTTTTGGTATGCGCAATTCAAAATTAGTTTAGGTTAAGATTTGGTGATGAAACATAGGCGTCGTGTGCGCCGTTTTAGTCGTCGGGATGTTGGTTTTACGTTGACTGAGTTGGTTATTGCGATGGTTGTGTTGGGTGTTATCGCCAGTATTGCGATACCGAGTTTTTTAGGTTCGCGTAACAACTCTTATGACAAAGAAGCGCAGTCGTCTATTGAAAATATATTGAAGGCTGCGAAGTTTCATTATCAAAATCAGGGTGATTTTTCTGATGCTTCGTCGGCACAGTGCGGTGATTCGACAGGGTTGGCGGCTGATTTACAGAAACTTGAACCTGGTATCGATGTTGTCGTGAGTTCGGTTTCGTCGACTAATTCGCGGATAGTTAGCGTTCAGGCTGTTCAAACTTGGGATTCAACCGGTGGGTTGTTGGGATGCCAGGGTTTCTATGCTCTTGCATTGTCATCTAGTGGTAGTTGTTGGGCTGCCAGAATAATCCTTGAAGGCAAATACTTGGCGTCTGGCAGCGTCTCACCAGTAGTTGTTAACCAACAAACAAATACATCTAACAACGCTGTTACAACTTGGTCGGCTTTGGCTGTTAACGGTAATGCGTTTGGTGTTTTGAAACCGCAAACAAGTGCTGCTGATGGCGACAATACGAATGGTCTTGTCGCAATAATAACCGCATGCAAAGCTGCAACACATTCAACAGGTGTAGCAACAACTAGTAGTAATTACATTGCACCGTCACAGTTCTACACATCATGGCGCGACACTGTCTCCGGCGGCACCGCAAGTTCTTCAGGTTCTTCAGGATCTTCGGGCTCGTCTGGTAACGCCTATGCCGTTGGTGACACAGGCCCAGGAGGTGGAAGTGTCTTCTATGTTGCTGCAGCAGACTTCACTTCAGTAGGTTCTGACTGCGCTACAGCCTGCAGATATTTAGAGGCTGCACCGTCTGATTCATCAGTAAGCACTTGGGCGACTAGTACCGCGTTTTGCTACGCCGCTGGGTCTGAATCGGGCACTTCTGATTGCCAACGAAACAGCATCTACCCAAACTCTGCCGGTCAAGCTGCGTCTCGCACAGCGTCTAATGCGATCGGTATGGGTATGGCGAATACAATTTATGCATCTGCTCGGATCACGATGGCTGGGTCTGCTGCACCGAGTGCTTATGCACTGGGTAAGGCGTGGTCCTACACGAACAACAGCAAAACAGACTGGCATTTGCCATCGAAAGATGAGCTCAACCAATTATGTAAGTGGCAACGAGGGCAGAGCACAACCGCCGCTAATCAAGCAGTTCTTTGCGATAGTACAGGTTCATTGAACACGGGCTTAAATGCAACTGGTTTTTCGGCTGCACCTTATTGGGGATCGTCTGAAACAGGTATCAGCACAGCGATTGTTCAGAATTTCAGCACTGGCGCCCAGATATTAACCTGGAGCAAGTTCGACACAGGATACTCCGTCCGTGCGATTCGAGCGGTTGGTTAACGGCTAGAGATTGAGTTGGCGAATTACTAATCCGGTTTGAAGTTTCGGGGTAAAAAAAGTTGACTTCGGGGGCATTAGTAAACCTTCATGAGCGGTGCGCTGAATTTCTGCAACGCTGACTGGGCGAATTAGAACGGCAGCGGTGTATTTCTTGGTTGCGAGTTGCTGGA
>CAMCZA010000133.1 GCA_945885515.1 Ferrithrix thermotolerans DSM 19514
TCGATAACAGCCGAGAAATGGTTGCCGTAACTAGTCGTAAACACCGTCTCATCAACAACTGGACAAAAATAACTATGTGCATAATATGCATAAAGTTCGCAATCGCTGGCTCGATTCTCGTGAGATGATTTGAGCAATTTTGATTGCGCTTTCGCTTCGAGCGTGTTCCATCCCATATGAACATTTCGATCAGCCATCTCAAACTTGCTCACGCTGCCTGGCAGGATTCCTAAGCCTTTTGCATTGGGTGCTTCTTGGCTTGCGGCAAACAAAATCTGCATCCCAAGACAAATACCAAGATACGGCACACCATTTTCGATTTGCGCAGTTAAAGCTTGGCGAATATTTAATTCGTCTAGAGCGTTTGCCAACTGCCCAAAATGTCCGACTCCTGGCAACACAATTTTTGTAGCGTTTAAAATCGCCTCAGCGTCTACGACCAACTCGAATTCGACGCTTAAAACATCTAATACATTTGCCACCGACCGCAAATTTCCTGCGCCATAGTCAACAACTGAGATCACAGTAAACCTTTGGTGCTCGGCAGTTGATCTTTGAGGCGCAAATCTGCTGAACATGCATAACGCATTGCTCGTGCAAAGCATTTAAAAATTGCCTCAACCTTGTGGTGTGTTGATCGCCCGTACAGCACTTTGGCATGCAGATTGGCGCCAGCACTATTTACGAGACCACCAAAGAAATCGTGCAGCAACTCAGTTTGTAAGTCACCGACTAGCCGTGCCCGAATTAAATCACTGTAGACAAGTGCTGGTCTGCCACTTAGATCAACGGCGACTACAGCAAGTGTTTCATCCATAGGCAAGACGAAATAGCCAGCACGATTGATGCCAGTTTTCTTGCCGAGTGCTTTAGCGAAAGCCTGGCCGATTGCAATACCGACGTCTTCAACTGTGTGATGCTGGTCAATATCGAGATCGCCTTTTGCAGTAACTTTAAGATCAAAACCGCCGTGCTTGGCAAATAACTCAAGCATGTGATCAAAGAATCTGATGCCAGTAGTGATCTCGTATCGTCCTTTGCCTTCAATTGTCAACTGCACCAAGATATTTGTTTCTTTGGTGACACGCTTAATTGTTGCTTTTCTCATAATGCCCTCTCTAACTCGCGGATAAATAACTTCATCTGTTGTTTTGTTCCAATGGTCACGCGCACGCAACCAGCAATCTCATAACTTCGATCTCGAACCAACACACCCCGTGTCGCGAGCTGATCGCGAATTGATGTTGCCCTTGAGCCAACATCAAACAACAAGAAATTTCCTGTGCTTCTGAAATATTTCACTCCAAGGCGATCAAATTCGGATTCAACAAAGTTTCGTGACTCGCGTACATCGTCTATATAATTTGCCAAATACTCTTCATCTTGGACCGCCGCCAACGCTGCCACTACTGCCACGACATTTACGCTGTAAGGCGATTGAGCTTTTTGAACCCATTCAATGTTGCGAGCGTCTGAGAACAAACACCCAAACCGTATTCCTGCCATGCCGTATGCCTTCGAAAAAGTCCGACTGACAAATAGATTTGGAAACTCGTTGATTAGATCCAAAACTGAAACATCGGCAAACTCAACATACGCTTCATCAATCAGAACAACTGAATTTGGCGCGGCTTGTAAAACTTGAACTATCTCATCGCGAGAAATCGGTGTACCCGTTGGATTATTTGGATTTGCCAAAAATATCGCAGCAGTGTTTTGGTTAATTGTCGCAAGCAACTTTGCCAGTGGAAATCTCAGATCATCAGCTAGTTCGAAGTTCACCTCGGTGACTTTTGCACCACCGAGTTCACCATAAAAGCGATACATCGCATAAGAAGGCTGCACGACAACAAGTTCTTCGCCAGCTTCTATGAATGTATTTACGATTAGCGAAATCGCTTCATCGGTGCCATTGGTAAACACCAGTTGCAGGGGTTCAACACTGAAAAATTCTGCTACTTTCAATTTCGCCTGCGAGTATTCGGGGTACATACTCATCGAATTTGGGTCAATGGCTGTCTCAATTGCGGCGATAACTTTTGGTGAACATCCGACGGTATTTTCGTTGAAATCTAGACGCATTTTGTCTGCCCTGCCTTGCGAAGGTGGCGAATATGGTCGCATTTTTTTGACCGCTGCGTTTGGCTCCAATCGGGCAACTGGTTGTACAGACTGTCCCAACTTGCACTTGTTGTCGGTCATACGAATTTCAATTGACCGGGCGTGAGCCTCAAGACCTTCGGCGCGCGCCAAGGTTGTGACACTCGGGGCCAAATTCGTAAGTGCCTGTGAAGAAAGTTGTTGCACTGAAATAACTTTTACAAAATCTGTGGCCGATAACCCTCCGCGCACGGCGGCAACACCCGATGTGGGCAAAACATGGTTAGGTCCTGATGCGTAGTCTCCAGCCGCCTCGGTACTGTACGAGCCGATAAATATTGAACCTGCATTTTGAACTTTGTCAAGCCACTCTTGCTCTTCAATTGATAAATGTTCAGGTGCAAGCGAATTAATGAATTCAAATGCTTGATCAATTGTTGGGCAGATGATTACTGCACTGTTATTTGTTATTGACTGTTCGGCGATGTCGCATGTTGAAAGACTCTTGAGTTGCTGTGCAACCTCAAGTTGCACGGCCAAGGCAAGCTCATATGAACAAGTCAGCAGCAATGCCGAAGCATTGACGTCATGCTCGCATTGCGCCAACATGTCGGCGGCAATCCATTTCGGGTTGCCCGTTTGTGCAACGATCGCAATCTCTGATGGACCAGCCACAAAATCAATCGCCGTGTCAACTGAAACTAATTTTTTCGCGGCAGCGACAAATGCATTTCCTGGCCCCACTATTCTCGTGACCCGAGATACCGACTCAGTGCCATATGCCAATGCAGCAATCGCCTGTGCTCCGCCGATTTTCAGAATTGTCTTAATACCTAACCACGAAGCCAATGCCAAAATTTCTGGGGTCGGATTCGGACAAACAACCGTGATCGACTTGACCCCGGCAACTTGCGCTGGGATAACCGCCATCATCAGAGTTGAAAGCAATGGATAACTACCGGCAGGCACATAGACGCCAACCGAATCAAGTGGCCGGACAATTTGCCCCAATGATCGCCCATCGCTCGTAGTTGTATTTGTATTTTTTGGCAACTGCTGTACGGCAAACGCACGAATATTCGTTGCTGCGACTTCAACTGCGTTCAACAACTCTACCGAAAGTTTGCCACCTGTTTTGACTACAAAACTAGAGCCATCAAAATCATCAAACTTTTTGGCGTATTCGAATAACGCAGCATCACTCCGAAGACGAACATCGTCAATTATCGGCTTCACTGTTTCAATTGCCGAGTCAAGTCGTGAGTTGTTTCGAGACAACAACTCGCCCGCTTGATCGATGTTAATTATCCGTAACATCAAACAACAATCTTGTTAAGTGGATATTCAACAATGCCGTGTGCGCCTGCCGCTTTCAACCGCGGAATAATCGTGCGCACGGTTGACTCATCTAAAATCGTGTTCAGCGCTAGCCAGTTGTCGTCAGCAAGATTTGAGATCGTTGGTGTCTTTAGTGCCGGAAGTACACCAAGAATTGCATCAAGGTTTCGCCTTTCGACATTAAGCATTAGTCCGACTTTGCCCATTGCGTTGATCGCACCTTCTAAAAGCATCTTGATATCCAACATCTGTTCACGCTTCACTGGGTCTGCCCAAGACTTGGTGTTTGCGATGAACTTCGTATTCGACTCAATCACAGTTTCAAC
>CAMCZA010000134.1 GCA_945885515.1 Ferrithrix thermotolerans DSM 19514
AGACATATTCGGCGATTCGTAATCGCATATGCACAACTTGTGCGAACTGTTGAAACCAAGCACCAACTACGATTCGCCAATAACGCAACGGAAACGCGGTGCCGTGCAGTCGATTTAATTCGTCAACCAAATCTTGAAACACCAACTCACTTGACGACTCAAACGCCTCAAACTCTTCATTCGAAATCGCTGACAAAATCTCTGGAGATCTGACCAGAGTTACTTCAATATTCGGATCATCAACAAAAACTCTGCCGTCAAGCCCGATTCCATCAATCACAACAAGTGCATCAACATTGCGCCAAAGTTCTGGAAACGGCCCAGTGACCAGATGCGTTTGCTTCACACAACCACCTATACCAATCGAATCATAAAGTGGAGACGATGGGAATCGAACCCACGACCCCCTGCTTGCAAAGCAGGTGCTCTAGCCAACTGAGCTACGTCCCCTTGAGGACTAAGTACGCTAACAGCGGTCAGATAAAGTTGTCACCATGATCGCGCTCGCTGAAAGGATAAAGGTTGCTACCTTTTGCCTCCTGGGTTCATTATCTATTTGCTTCTTGTCAAAAGTAATTGGTCAATATGGCATGGAAGGGGCTTTAAGGTTTGACAGCAACTGGGGCGCATCCTACGGTGCCCCCGAATTACATGGAAACTCAGGGGTATTCAAATATTTTGGCGTCCCGGTTTGGGATGGAGGACAACATCTTGGCATCAGGTTGCCGACGTTGTCTGCTAATTACACACTTCATCCCTTAGTTTTTTTATCAGAATGGGTATCAACTTCACAAGCAACTTTATTGTTCGTGCTTCTAGAAATTGCGGTTTTGTTTTATGTGATAACCCTCACTTTCATTTCGTGGGATTTAAAGAACTGGGGATTGTTGTCACTTTTCTCTACCTTTGCTATATCTGGGCCGATTTTTATTTTTTTGATACACAACGATTATTCAGTGATGGTGGGAACATTTTCGGGGATATTTGCTTTAATTACGATTCTGATTGACAAAGCTCTATACACAGAAAAATGGCTTCCAGCAGATTTAAGTCGTTTAACCGTCAAACTCATCTTTGTTTTCAGTTCACTTATCACGGGCCACCCCCGTGGTTTTTTCATTGCGTTGCCTATTGTTTTGATTATTTTAGTAAAATTATTTCAACTTCGACGGAATTTGATTAGGGGATACTGTTTGGGCATTGCACTCGTGTTAATGTCGCCGATTTTGCTTGTTCAAATTTTAGAAATAAAAGCAAAAAGTTCTGATCGCATTCGTTTTGGTGGAGGGTCATTATTCGACTTTTTTCAGCCCCAAAGGGTGACCGGCCCATTTACTGTGCTCTTCTATGTTTCGTCTGCCGTTAGCGTAAGTGTCTTCCAGCCGATTTTATGGCTTCTAAACTTTAGCCCTCACATCACTAGTCGTGCAGATTTTTTTGCTTGGCCATTACTTGCAGGAGCACTTTTATTTTCTTTAATACGAAACAAATTCTTACCTAAGCCCGTGATTTCTTTACGTAAAAGTATTTGTCTTGCTTTCATAATCTATCTTTTAAGTTCCATTACTATCGGGGTAATTTCTAAACATCAATACTTTGGATTGAGCTGGATTATTCGAGCTGATGGTTGGGACTATGCAATTGCCCTGCTGGGGATTGTGGTTCTTTCATCGCCAATTCTGGTTTTTGCGTCCAAACTGCCTGGTGAGTCTTTAACCAATCTAGAAACATGGAAAAAGAGTCCTGTAATCTTTGCATTGTTAGCTATTGGTACGGTCGTTTCTTTTTTATACCCAGTTGCAGCTGTTGTTTTGGGTCCCGCTAGTGTAAAAACTGCGTCTTACGAACCAAAAAACGGTAATGATGTTTTTACTGTTATTGAACGGGCGAATTTACGAGTAGGTCGTCGGTTTGTTTTTTTAAAGAGTGAAGCATTTGAGGGTCGTGGTGGACTGTCCTCTATGCAAAGAGGATGGCTACCAATACTTGGCGTCCCTCACCCATTGTTTTTATCTAGAAATGGTTACCCAACACCTGCTAATTCGAGCGAGTACCAAGATCCATTCACTCTTGATTCTGAACATAAAGGCATGACCGACTTGCCGAGTAGTCAGTGCAGTCCCAAACTCTATGACTTTTTGGGAATTGATACGATTATTTTAGATTTTCAAGACTCGGTCTGTACAGAGAAAATTTCTAAATACTTCAAAAACAAGATTTTAGTGAATAGATTTAAACCAGCAGTGTGTTATGGGCTTGAGGCCTGCCAAATCATCACACGGATCGGAACCGTCAACTTCTTGGAGGAAAGTGTTTCTGCTCTTCACCCATCAGGTTTTCACTCATTTTACTTAAGTGAGGGCAGTAGCGCAGCAGCTTGTCCTCTTAATAATGCTTCGTGCTTAAATAACTTGGGTTTTGATGAGCATTATCAATTCAATGAAAGTCCGGTCAAGTTTTGCGACGAAGATTGTTGGATGGAGTACTCCTATCAGATACCTACGAAGGAGAAGCTATTAATTGTTCCGATTAATTATGATCCGTCAATCATGATCACCAAAATAGATACCGGTCAGATAATCACCACCGAGAATGTACAAGGTTTAGTTGGAGTGGATTTGAGCGAACATACGAGCGCGGGAGTACTGGAAATTAAAATAGTTCCCGACTCCAAAATGAGGTTTCGTGTTATTGCTACTTATCTACACGCTCTGCTTTTGGTGTACATGTTTGTACTTCTATGCCGCATGAAAACTGAGGCCTCACTCCGAGAGTGACATGCCTATCGGCAATCGAAATATGCAGGTCTCTTCAAATCGAGCCGCCTCGTTTGGTCCCAATTTCTTGGATTATTCAAGTGATCAAATTATCATTTGACCTTTAAATCCACCTAATGAGTTGGCCCATCGGGGTATCCTCGCTGTATGGTCGGCGAACTTTTATATGCATTTCGCATTATGCGTCTGCCTCTTCTTGATGCTGGCGGTCAGGCAATCGGCAAAATCAACGACATTATCGTCGTTGCTGGCCGCGGTTCAGAAGCGCCTAAAGTTTTGGGCTTCGTCGCCACCAGTCAACGACGCCGTATTTTCGTTAGCGCGACGCGTGTCGAAACTTTAGACAACTCTGGAGTGCGACTTAAGTCTTGGGATATCAACCTCACCCCGTTTCGCACTCGCACAGGTGAGCAACTTCTTGGCAAAGATGTGTTGGATAAACGTGTCGGCGACGAAGTTATCAGCGATGTTGCGCTAGTTCATAGAGCCGGCAAGTCATCAACATGGCAAGTTTCTAAAGTTCGACTTTCAAAGCGCGGATTATTGAATACTCGATCGGGCAATCGAATTGTTGACTGGCAAGAAGTTGCTCCGATGTTCGCACCTAAAACGGCGATTGCTGCTGAAGCGGCTCGCCTGCGTGATATGCACGCAAGTGATGTGGCAACGATTATTCGTGCATTACCTGCCGAGCAACGCCGACAGCTTGCTGATGCGATGGATGACGAACGACTTGCTGATGTGCTTGAAGAACTGCCCGAAGATGAACAGTTGCGTTTAATTGAAGGTCTCGACATGGAGCGACTCAACAGTGTGTTTGACGAAATGGAGTACGACGACCTCGCCGACTTGCTTGGGCAAATGGGAATCGATCAACGCACAAAAGTTTTGGATGCAATGGATGACGAAGATGCCGAAACAATGCGCCAACTTCTTTCGTATGCGAG
>CAMCZA010000135.1 GCA_945885515.1 Ferrithrix thermotolerans DSM 19514
TTCGAGTTTTCACGGGCACGCTTGAGAGCGTTGGTGTCGTTACCGACGTCCATGTAATCGATTTCGCCGTTAAGCAAAGCATCGATCTGAGCAGCCTGTGGCAATGCCTTGAAGATAATCGTGTCAAGCACTGGCTTGTCACCCCACCACTTCTTGTCACGCTCGACAGTAATTGTTCGAGTCACTTTGTCGAGAGCCTTGAACTTGAATGGACCAGAAGTAATTGCTGGTGCTGCCTTCCAGGAATTGTTGAACGCATCTGGTGATGCTGTCAACGACGCTGGCTTCAACGCACTGAAGAGTGGTTGCCAGTCTGGGTAGGTCTCGCTAAAGGTGACGACGACTTCATTCGCAGTCTTGCCTTTTTTGACCGACTCAATTTTTTCGTAGCCGGCGCTCGAAGTGATATTGAAACCTTGGCCCGACTTCTTCAGTGCATTCCACATGCCTACGAAGTCTGCAAGACCAATTGTCTTACCGTTGCTCCACTTTGCCTTTGGGTTCAGTGTGTAAGTAACGGTCTGCTTGCCTTCGACTCGAGTTGCCTTGATGTCCAATGCATAGTTCTTATCAATTTGAAGCTGAGCGTTCTTATCGAAATAGATATATTGCGGCAACATTGTGTTCATCACCTGGCTGCAGTTGAGGAGGTTTCCTTCAATTGCGCTGGTGTTGAAGTTCGGGCAGATATCTACTTGAACGAAGCGAAATACTCCGCCTTGTTTGAGATTGGCTACCGGCACTTCATTAATTTGACGCGAGCCGCCATCTTTGGCAGCACCGACTTGCGTTGTCATACCGAATGGTGCGACAACTGCGCCTACCAAAGCCAGAGCGATAACGCGCTTGACTAGTTTGCTTTTCATTTGTTTCTCCTCTAGGTGGTTGTCCAGGGCAATTGCCGAGGATTTATTGCTCTTAAAACTAACAAAGAAAAAGCCGACTTATTCACTTCTGATTCACTTAGTATTCATCGAAAAAATGCCCCGCTAGCCTTCAAGTTTCATAGTTCCCGTTTAAGTATTGGGGTTTGCTGGTTTCATAATGCTCGGGTTTATCGCTAAACGTTTCATAAATTTTGTGTTGATGGTGCTGATTGCCTCATCAATGGGATATTTTTTGGCGTCGATCGCACTCAATCCTCGCGGTAACTACGAGGCAGCAAATCCACCGATCCCCAAAGAATCAATTGACGCGGTATTGAATCGGGCCAATGTCAACGACGAAGTGCCATTCACGACGCGATACGTCAAGTGGGCTGGCAATGTTTTGCAAGGCGACTTTGGTGAAGATCTAGATCAGAACCGCGTCAACGAAGAATTCTCGCGCCGAGTTTGGGTGAGTTTGCGATTATTGATGCTCGGCACTTTGCTTGGCGCAACAATTGGCGTGATAGTTGGCGTTGTCAGTGCTGTTCGGCAATATGAAATTTTTGATCGCAGCACAAGTTTGTTCGCTTATTTTATTTTATCGACACCAGTTTTCTTGTTGGCGATTTTGCTCAAGTTTGTCGGCATTAAATTTAACGATGCAATCGGTTCGACCTTTTTCTTCACTCAGGGCGAATACACGCCTGAATATGTCGGGTCGGCGATGGGCCGATTCGGCGATCGACTTCAACATTTGATTTTGCCGACACTTTCAATTGCGCTCGGTAGCATTTCTTTTTACTCGCGTTATCAGCGCAACACGATGCTCGATGTTTTAAGCAGCGATCACTTGCGTACGGCGCGTGCGAAAGGTCTTACTAAGCGTCAAGCTTTGTTCAAGCACGGCCTGCGAGTTGCGATTTCTCCGATGGCAACTTTTTTTGCGTATGGTTTTGGTTTGCTAATTGCCGGTGCAGCATTCACCGAAACTATTTATGGTTGGTATGGCATGGGACAGTGGTTTATTTCATCTGTTGGCAAAAATGACATTAATGCAGTTAGCGCGTTCGTAACTTTCACTGCGGTGCTCGTTTTATTCTCAGGCTTTCTAGCCGATGTGATTTTGGCAATTCTTGACCCACGAGTGAGGTCGCGCGCGTGACGACCGAACAAGTGGTAGACGCGGCAAGTGACCGCATCTCACGCGGACAACTGATTCGCCGACGATTCTTTCGCAATAAAACTGCAGTCTTCGGGCTTGGCGTCATCGTGTTCATGTTTTTCTTTGCTTTTGGCGGCCCATATCTCGGTCAGTGGAATTATTCAGAGAGCGACTTCTCGAGTTTGCTCAAGGGCCCCTCGGCATCGCATTGGTTTGGCACCACACAAATTGGTGTTGATGTATTTGCTCAAACGACACGCGGTTTGCAGAAGTCGTTAATCATTGGATTATTGGTCGCCGTGTTTTCAACTGGGCTGTCGGGGATTGTTGGTGCCTTTGCTGGCTATCTCGGTGGGCGTGCAGACAAAGTAACTATGTGGTTTGTCGACCTTTTACTTGTTCTACCTTCTTTCTTGGTTCTGGTAATTCTCTCGCGTTTTTATCAAGGCAAAACTTGGTTGTTGCTAGTAGTCGGTCTGACAATTTTTGATTGGATGATCACCGCGCGCGTAATTCGGGGTCTCGCGATGAGTTTGCGCGAGCGTGATTTTGTGCGTGCGGCTCGATACATGGGTGTGCCGACACGGAAAATTATTTTCAGACACTTGTTGCCAAACATGGCTTCGATTCTGATTATCGCTGCGACGCTAAATGTGGGTGGCGCAATTTTGGCCGAGACTGGTTTGTCTTATCTCGGTTTCGGTGTTGCCGCACCTGATGTTTCACTGGGCACGCTAATTGCCGAAGGCACAGGCGCAGCATTGACTTATCCATGGTTGTTTATATTCGCGGGTTCACTTCTCGTGTTAACTGTTTTGGCAGTCAGTTTTATTGGTGACGGCCTTCGTGACGCGTTTGACCCGGGTGCATTGCGCGTCAAGAAAAGCACTATCTCATGAAAATCACGTCATGACAACTAACTCGAACAACACTTTGATTGAAATCAAAAACCTCTCGGTTACTTTTCCGAGTGAGGCTGGCATCGTTCAAGCGGTACGTGATGTTTCGCTTGACATTCGTGCTGGCGAGGTGCTCGGCATCGTGGGCGAATCTGGTTCGGGCAAGACAGTAACTTCTCTCGCAGCGATTGGCTTGTTGCCCGACAGTGCAACAGTCTCTGGGTCGGTCATGTTCAACGGTGTGAATTTGCTCGAGTTAAACGACGATCAGATGTCGAAATATCGTGGCAATGAAATTGCGATGATCTTTCAAGACCCGCTCTCGGCACTCAACCCTGTGCATACGATCGGGCGTCAAATTGCCGAAGCGTTGTTGATCCACAAAGAAATTTCAACTGAGGCCGCGCACAAGCGAGCCATCGAGTTGCTCGAAATAGTTGGCATTCCACGACCAGCCGAGCGTGCGCAGTCGTACCCGCATGAATTTTCTGGAGGCATGCGCCAGCGTGTGATGATCGCTCTCGCAATTGCCAACGAACCAAAAGTATTGCTCGCCGACGAGCCGACGACCGCGCTTGATGTAACAGTGCAGGCGCAAATTCTTGATGTTCTGAAAACTGCGCGAGACATGACTGGTGCGGCAATTGTTTTAGTTACACACGACCTTGGCGTTGTCGCCGGCATCGCCGATCGCGTGGCGATTATGTACGCCGGCAAAGTCGTTGAGGTTGG
>CAMCZA010000136.1 GCA_945885515.1 Ferrithrix thermotolerans DSM 19514
GCGATGACGCGTTGACCGAAGCCTCGCACCCATCGGATGGCAAGCCACGCCCAGTAAAAAAAGTATTCACGCCGGTTGGCGTCACTTTTAAGGGTGGAGGTTTCTACAAAAACGACAGCGCTGCGAGTTCGAAATCGGGCAGTAATTCAACTAGTTCATCAGCTAGTTCATCAGCTGGCACCTCAAGCGGTGAAACAAAAAGTGGTTCGGGTGATTCAAGTTCAGAAAAATCTGCAAGCAAAGCCGAAACCAAGAGCGAGCCGAAAACCGAAACAAAGAGCGAAGCGAAAACCGAAACAAAAACTAGCCCAGCCAAAAGCGAATAGTTAGCACACATGGCTGATAGCCATGCAAATAAAACTTGTTGATCAGTGGTATGCCTTGTGCAGAGACAGTGCCCGCCAGCGACTTGTGATCATTTCACTTTCAGTTCTAAGTGCTCTGTTCTACTTAGTCACCGCACTGTCTTTCTCTTCAAACCCAAGTACAACAGCAGGCCAAGATTCTCGATACGAGATACCGGCTGGGTTTCGTGCAGTTGCAATGCAAAGTGTCGGTCCGCTTCCCGAAATAGTTGCTGGAGATCTGGTTGATGTAATCATTGACGCCGCGGTTGCACTCGACCGAGTATTGGTGATCGATGTTGCTGTGCAAACTGGTCGCCAAGCCACGATTGTGCTGGCTGTGCCACTTGCTGATGCGCCAAAAATTGCTGACGCCGCCGCGCTCGGTGTCGTCGCCCTAGTTCTAGTTGGCTAGTTAATTAATTAGATAGCTAGTTAGCGGAAGCCTGTAGCAACTGCGAGCAAAACCCCAGCGCCGATCAAGCAACGATAGACAACGTACGGTGCAAAAGTCTTTGTCTGCACAAGTCGAATCATTGACCACATTGCGATCCAGCCCGAGATTCCCGCAACAACAATTCCAACGATCATCGGCATGAGCAAACCATCTGGTATTCCGTCGCGAACAAGTTTTGCAAGTTTGAACACAACAGCCCCCAAAATAATTGGCACACTCATCAAAAACGACAGTCGTGCGGCGGCCTCGCGAGAATAGCCAGCAAGTCGAGCCGCCGTAATTGTGATGCCACTGCGCGAGGTTCCTGGGTTGAGCGCGAGAACTTGTGCAGCACCAATTACGAGTGCGTCGCGCATTGTCAGCGCATCAACTGATTGCTGGTAATTGTTTGAAGTTGCTTGACGATCAGCCCAAATCAAAATAACACCAAAGACAATCAAACTCACGCTGATCAGCGCAGGACTGCCGAGTTTTTCAGTGATCTTGTCCTCGAACGCAGCACCGACGATGCCAGCTGGCACCGCCGAAAAAACCAACAGCCATGCGCGACGACCAGCTTGAGTTGCTGGCTGTTTACGTTTGAAAATTAACTGCGAGCCTTCAAGAATATAAACAATCAAATCTTTGCGCAGATAAATCAAGACTGCAACAAGTGTGCCAAGGTGCAAAGCCGTATCGAAAGCCCTGGCAGTTGCCGCCGTGTCGAAATCTTTCCAACCAAACAACCACGGCACGATCACCAAGTGGCCGCTAGATGAAATCGGCAGAAATTCTGTTAGTCCTTGCACAATACCCAACACGATTGCGTGCAGGATCGACATTAATTAAGCGCCGCTCATCATCACATCGCTAATGACCAGTGAAAGCCCGACTGCTCGCATTGGCAGCCAATCAATATCATTTCCGAGGTCAACGATATTCAGCAACATTTTTTGCAAAGTTGATGCAATCGTGAACTCACGAATCGGTGCGCCGAGCGTGCCGTTGGTGATTACGATGCCAGATGCGCCGGTCGAGAAGTCTCCAGAGATTGTGTTCACGCCGCTGTGCATTCCCGAAACATCTTGAATCAGCACGCCGTCGTCGATGCCACTAATCAACTCGGCCTGAGTTTTGGTACCTGGTTGCACTTGCATCGCCAAACAACTGACGCCAGGCGAACCAGCGAAACCTCCACGACTTGCGTTGCCCGTACTCTTGGTGTTCATCCGACGAGCACTGTAACTTGAGTGAACAAATTTTTTAAGCACGCCGTTTTCAATCAATACATTTCGTCGTGCCGCTAAACCTTCGCCGTCAATATCTGTTGCGGTATACGCCAGTGGGTTTGTCGGATCATCAACAAGAGTGAACCTTGAATTTGCGACTTGTTGATTCAGACGGTCAGCAAACAAACTTCGACCCTTCGCCAAACTTTCACCGTTTAAAACGCTGGACAAAATACTTATGAACTGCGAAGTTACATATGGGTCAAGCACTATTGTCACAAGTTTGCTGGCCGGCTTTGTCGCTCCCAACAAGCGCGTTGCGCGATCTGCTGCTTCGCGGGCTGCTTTATTCAGATCAAACTCTTTGGGTGAATCACCAACCGAGAACCCGAATCCTGTCAGAGATTCATTACCGTCGTCTGCCAAAGTCGACACCGAGACATAACAAGAATTGCCACGACCACTTTCGCGAATACCAGTTGTAGTGGCAACAGCCGTTTCGCCCCAACCGTCTTCGTAGTTTGCCTCTTCGGCTCGCACTCGTGAATCAGCGGCCAATGTCAATTTTTCTAATTCTTTCGTAATCGAAATCTTCTCATCAGTTGGATAATTCGCAAGTTCCTCATCCCAAAACTTTTGTGGAATCTGCGCAACGCCATCGGGCTCGGCAAGTCCGGCCCATTCGTCAACTGTGCCGAACTGAACATTGTCCCGTGCTTCAGCAAGCACTTCTGTAATCGCATCGGCATCAAGCGTGCCCGCATAGGCAAAACCAGTTCGCCCATCTTTGATTACACGAATACCAATACCTTCACTTTGCGCAGAAACAAAATGCTCAACTTCGCCTTCGTAGACGCGCACCGAAGTTTCGCCGCCACGAGAAATATATGCCTCAACTTGCTCTCCAGGTTTTGCTTTGCCAACTATTGAGTCAGCAAGTTTTTGTAATTCTGAAACCCCAGTGCTCATGCTGCGGTGCCACCGATTGTCAGCGAACGCACACGAAGCGTCGGTTGACCGTCACCGACCGGCACGCCTTGACCATCTTTGCCGCACATGCCAGGGTTTCCCATCGCGAAATCATTGCCGAGCAAGTCAATGTCTTTCAAGACCTCCGGACCGTTACCGATCAGGTTGCTCTCACGAAGCGGTTCAGTAATTTCGCCGTTCTCAATTAAGTAAGCCTCGGTCATACCGAACACAAAGTCACCACTTGCGGTGTCGACTTGTCCGCCGCCTAGTTTGGCGATGTACACACCGTGCTTGGTGTCGCGCACAATGTCGTCTGGATCTTCTTTGCCGTTGATCACGAATGTGTTCGTCATTCGCACCATCGGCAAGTGCTGATAACTCTGGCGACGACCATTACCGCTTTGCACACGACCTTCTTTTCGTGCCCGCAAATAATCCCACATGTAATCGGTCAGTACGCCATCTTGAATCAAAGTGTTGCGCTGCGATGGATGCCCCTCGTCGTCGATACCAATAGCGCCCCATTCGGCAGTCATCGTGCCATCATCAATCAGTGTTACCAATGGCGAGGCCACGAGTTCACCCATTTTGCCGCGATACACGCTTGCACTTTTTCCGACAAGGTCAGCTTCAAGTCCGTGACCGCATGCTTCATGAAACAACAC
>CAMCZA010000137.1 GCA_945885515.1 Ferrithrix thermotolerans DSM 19514
ATCGCGCGTCGCGCACAATCAACAAGAATTGCATGTGGCAGAGAATGGCGAATCGCCAGCTCTCGTGCGAGTGCATCCACCGAAGGTGGGCGCCCCGCGGTGTCGACCGACACGCGATTCATTGCTTTGAACCTATCGGCGAACAGCCACTGAAAAATCACAGCATAAAGACATCATTAAATTTCGCGATGATGATTGAAGCTTTGATAATGCGTATTCTCGTTGATGTGACAAGTTCAGATGCAAGTACCAAAAATACTTCAGACGATAAAAGTGCGCTTCGCCCAGCAGCAACGGTGATGCTGATCCGCGATATCGAAAATGAAGCGTTTGAAGTTTTCATGTTGCAACGCACTCTGAACGCCGCTTTTGCCGGCGGGATGTATGTGTTTCCTGGTGGACGAGTTGACGAATTAGACGGGATTGAAGAGCTAGAACAACTGTGTGATGGTCTTGACGACAAGCATGCGAGCGGATTGTTACAGATTCCAAGTGGTGGCTTGGCCTACTGGGTTGCGGCGATTCGCGAATGTTTCGAAGAGGCTGGCGTGCTTCTGGCACGAAACTCGCAAACAAAACAGTTGGTTGCATTTGACGAGCCGACGATAATTAAACGGTTTGACGAGGCTCGACTAAAAATTCATGACTCATCGCTGAGCATGATCAATTTGTGTCGCAGCGAAAATTTAAGCTTGGTAACTGATTCAATTCACTATGTGAGTCACTGGATAACACCAGTCGGTGAGGCGCGCAGATTCGACACACGGTTTTTTGTAGCGCGAGCACCAGAATCTCAGGAACCGCTACATGATTCGCAAGAAACAATCGCCAGTTTGTGGGTGCAACCTCAAGATGCTCTCAACAAACTCGCACGCGGAGAATTGGCGATGTTTCCGCCAACTTCAGAAAACTTAAAATTTCTCGCCAACTTCAAGACGACCGATGAAGTCTTAGCGGCTGCAAAAAAAGTTTCAAACCCAGTGGCGATATTGCCACGCTTGCGCACAAATAGCGACGGCAAAGTAATCGGCGTGTTGATGCCCAACGACCCTGACTACTAGTTGACTTTTGGTTTTTCGCCGAGTGCGAGCGCAACAGTTTCAAGCAGTCGCGCCGAACAACCAGCCATCTCAGCAACTGGCACTGTCTGTGAAATAATTTTCTTAGCAATGTCACGAAACACTTCCGCTGCGATTCCCGAACCATTTATTGCCACAGGCTCGCCGTTGTCTCCACCATGTGCAACTGCGCTCTCGATCGGAATCTGACCGAGCAATTCTGAGCCAATTTCGGTTGCTAAATTTTGTCCGCCACCTTTACCGAATAGTTCGTAACTAGTTCCGTGCTCACAGGTAAATGCGCTCATGTTTTCGATCACGCCAGCGATTCGCAAAAAACTTCTGCGTGCCATATCGGCCGCACGAATCGCTACTTTTTGTGCCGAGACTGCCGGTGTCGTGACGATGACAAGGTCAGTGCGTGGCAACATTCGCGCCAAACCCATTTGCACATCACCAGTACCTGGTGGCATATCAATCAACAAATAATCCAAATCACCCCAGTGAACATCTTTCAGAAATTGTTCAACTGCCTTTGTCAACATCAGTCCACGCCACATCAACGCAGTGCTCTCGTCTTCGACCAGCATGCCGGTACTGACAACTTTCAAAACACCTTTGCCAACCACGCGTTGGTTCGGAATCATTTTTGGTTTATCGCTTCCGGCGACGAGTTTGGCTTCAAGCCGATCAGACATATTTAGCATTCGCGGCACCGAAAATCCCCAGATGTCAGCATCTAAAACCCCGACCGTGTGCCCTTGATTTGCAAGTGCAGCCGCAAGATTTACCGTTACTGAACTTTTACCGACACCACCTTTTCCGCTGGCAATCGCCAAGATGCGGGTGTTCAAAGGTATTTGTGTTGCCGGCGCATTTTCTTTGGCGTTCCATCTGGCGCGAGTCATGACCGCAGTGCGCTCGTCGGCATCCATCTCGCCCCACTCGATTTTTACTTTAGAAACACCGGGGTGAGTCGTGACTCGTGACTCAACATCGTTTTTGATTTGCACACGCAATGGGCAACCTTTGATCGTAAGTTTTACTCCGATCGTGACGAGTCCATCATCTGAAACCGTCACACCCGTTGCCATGCCAAGATCAACGATGTTGTCGCCGAGTTCGGGGTCGATTACGGCACGCAGAAGGTTCGTCACCTCTGCTGGGGTGGGGGGCTGCACTCGGCGGCCAGTCATGACTATAAAACTACCTGCTTGGCTATTCGTTGGTTCGTTACAAATATCGGATCGGGGCTAGTTTCTCGGGGCTAGTGTCTCAGTCGTGTGCGGATTGCACGCCAAACGATAGTCTTTCATTACATTCGAATAACCAAAACGGAGAACCTCAGATGATCACCCTCACAGACAAAGCCGCAGTCAAAGTCAAGCAACTTCTTGAATCCGAGAATGCAACCGAGCTTGCGTTGCGCGTTGCAGTTCGTCCTGGTGGTTGCTCGGGTTACTCATATGAAATGTTTTTTGACGGAGAATTCGCCGCCGATGATCTTGTTCAAACATTCGGAGATGTAAAAGTTGTTGTTGACCCAGCGTCGTTGCAACTTCTTGAGGGTGCAAATCTTGACTACAACGATGGATTACAAGATGCGGGTTTCAAGATCACAAATCCAAATGCTTCGCGCAGTTGTGGTTGTGGTCAAAGCTTCAGCTGACTCCGACTGACGCAAGAGCGTCTGAAAATTCTAAAGCATCAAAGACCGCATCAAGTCGTTTGACGATTTTGCCGTTCTTGTCAGCAATAAACAGCACTGGCTCAAAACTTAAATTCAATGCTTGCACTGCTGGTGCGATAACAGTTGCAGCTTCGTCCGCATAAACCTCGGCATGAACAAACACAGCGCGACCAACAATGCGTGATGCGACATCAATTAATCCGCTGAGTCCCGGAGCGCACGTACCCGTCGAACAATGAGCTGGTGTGCCGACAAGGTACGCAACGGGCACACCGAGTTGCAGTGCCTCGTTCAGAGTGAGCTTGTGAAACGGACACGGTTCTGGTTGTCGCGTGCAAATCGGTTCAACTTGACGATTATCACCAAAAGTTGGTGTATCAAAACCTGGCAACAGGTCACCAACACCAGGAACCAAAACTAAAGCACGCTCTAAAACGCTGAACGCGGTGCCTTCTGGCGGCCCACCCGAAACAATCAGCGAATAATTGCCCGGCGACTCAATTGTCACTTGAAAGGGATAATACGGAAGGGAAATTTCAGCACCATACAAACTTGCCAAAGTGTTTTCAATGATCACTTTGTCAGTTGAAAGATCAACAACTTTTGCCGAAAGCGTTTTCGGAAAGTCAAAATCGCTTGATGAACTAATTATCCCAGAAGAAAATGCGAGCGAAATCGGCAAGCGGATATTTCCTGGAACCAAAACTTGTGGAAAGCGCTGTACAAGTTGCAGATCTTTCGTCGACTGTTGATCTGAATCTTGAGCAATGTCTTTTATTGCAGAGTCGTCGGCTCCACACGCACTTAACAGAGTCAACGTGGAACCAACAGTGCCAATTGATCCATAAATAAACCTTCGGCGACTTATCTGATTCAT
>CAMCZA010000138.1 GCA_945885515.1 Ferrithrix thermotolerans DSM 19514
GCCATGATCAACGGTGATCGCGGTTATGCACCCGATGATGAGTATCACAAAGTGATTCATGAGTTTGGTCTGGCTACTTTGCGCGTTGCAAGCGCAGCCCGCGCATCTGAAGGCAACGAGGGTGTAAGAAAGTTTTACACTGCGTTTGGTACCTCATTTCACAATTTGAAAAAGCGTCAAGGTTCTGATACGAACCCGCATCAACTATTGACAGAAATATTGCAGAGCCAATCATTGCCGACAAAATGGGCCGATGCTTTTGATGATGAGACACATACGCCGATAATTCGCTTTGAGACAGACTTGGCAATCTCACGAGCAGGCAAAGATCTCGGCGCTCCGATTCTCACTTTCAAACCGGGGACTGCGTCAGAGGGAACTTTTTTTGGACCAGTGATTTGGAAGATTCCTCGTGGAGACGACGCTGCTAAATTTTGGGATGTGATTGAGACAGTTGCGACAACACCGGGAATGGCTGAGTTGAAGCGTGCACGAAAATCCCTGGATTTAACTTAGAGTTGACCTAGAAATCGAGAATTCCGGAAATCTAGAATTGAGGATGTGATGAAAGTTGTTTATACACCTGCACATTTGTTGCATAATCCAGAAGTCGAAATTGAGAGCTCGACTGCGCACTCGCCATTTGAGCACACGGGGCGAGCCGAAAAGATTCGCGAAACTCTTGCTGCCGACGATGCCTTCGACTTTGTGTCGCCGACAGAGTGGGGCACCGAACCGATCACAAAAATACATAATCCGGGCTTGCTGAAGTTTTTATCAACCGCGTGGGCTGATTATCAACGCGATGTAAAAGAAGTTCGCGAAGTTGTGCCTGACATGTTTTTCAAATCGAACCTGCGCGAACACATGGGTGAGCGTGTCGAGCCAGAGTCAGTCAACGGCAAATTGGGCTGGTGGTGTTTTGAGACTACGACCCCATTAACCATGGGTACGTACGAAGCCGCCCGTGGTGCGGTTGACGTTGCGATGAGCGCAACTCAAATCGTTCTAGACGGCGAGCGATTTAGTTATGGTCTATGTCGTCCACCAGGTCATCACGCAACTACAGATTTGTACGGTGGATATTGCTTTTTCAACAACGCTGCGATCGTGGCACATCATGTGGCGAGTACCACTGGCACCAAAGTAACTGTGCTTGATGTCGACTATCACCATGGCAATGGCACTCAACAAATTTTTTATGAGCGCGACGATGTGCAATTCGTTTCTCTGCACGGCGACCCTGCGAGGGCATACCCGTATTTCACCGGTTATGCCGATGAAACTGGGTCGAGTAAAGGATTAGGTTCAACGCTTAACTTGCCACTCGCGGCGCGCACCGACGACGACACTTATTTGAAATCTCTTGAGCGAGCTTGTGAAAGCATCAAAAAATTTGGTCCGTCTATGCTGATCGTTTCGCTCGGTCTTGACACTTTCATTACTGATCCGATTAGCGACTTGTCTTTGACCACACCCGGTTATGACAGGTGTGGTTCGCTTGTTGCTCAACTTAAGTTGCCAACGGTTGTGTTACAAGAAGGCGGCTACGACGTAAATGCTCTCGGTATCAATGTGCAATCTTGGTTGCACGGTCTCGCTCGCGCTAGTTAATATTTAGCGCTCGCGCAAATATTTTTCAAATTCCGCAGCGATTTCGTCACCGCTAGGGATTGGTCCTCCGAAATTTATCTCAGTTGTACCGTTCGCAATTTGCTCGTCAAAACTTTGCTCAAGTTGAGTCAACATTTGTGAATGATCAGTGTTGCCCGCAATCAATTGGTCAAGTCGCTCGCGTTGGGTATTGGCCTGCTCGCGCATATCGGAAACATCAATTGATATGCCGCCTGTATCACAGAGAGCTGAAAGTAAGGCAGCCGAGGCAGCAGGGTAAGGCATCGATGCGACATAATGAGGCACGCGGGCCCATAATCCGAGAGCCTGAATTTTCCGATCGTGAAGCGAATGTTCAATCGCCGCCGCCATACCAGCAGGTACATCAACCGAACTTTTAATGTATGGCAAATTTGCAACTAGTTCTTTGTCAGGCGAGGTGCATGAGATATAAACAGCACGAGTGTGCGGGGTGGCGAACGGGTAAGCCCCGATTCCGATCATTCGGCGCACACCGAACTCGATACTGATATCGGCCACAGTTTCAGCAAAAAGGTGCCAGCGAGTGTCTGGCTCTGGGCCAGTTAACAGCAATACATCTTTGCCATTGATGTCTTGGCCAAGCGATATTTCGGGAGTCGACCAAATTAGTTTTGTATTCACGCCCTCGCGCAACTCCATGGTTGGACGTCGTGCTCGATAGTCAACAAATGTGTCGTTGTCAAAAGAAATTATCGCTTTGGCTTTTAGTTCCTTTGAAATTGACTCCATCGCGTTTGCTGCTGCTGAACTTGTGTCGATCCATCCAGACATCATCACAACTAAAAGTGGACCATTAATCTCGGGAAGATCACCAAGAGTCGTGTACGGCTTATCCATTTGGTGCTCAGTTTAGGCGTGATAGTGCAACTTCGGCGCTATTCGCAGCAGCTTCGGTTTGCAATTTAAACGGCTCTAGTTCTGCAACAGTTTTTTCTCCAAGTGCGCCGCCTAAGTAGCGAGCATAAACACCTTCAACAATGCAGGCGAGTTTCCAATATGCAAATGCACGGTAAAACTCAATATTCGAAACATCTCGACCTGTAATTTTCGCGTAGTGCGCGATTAGATCGTTGCGATTCAAAAATCCGCTGACGGTTGTGTATTGCGACATCCACGGGGACGGTTCGTCACCAGGTCCTGTCCAGTAGACGGTCAGCAGACCGAGATCTGCAAGTGGATCACCAAGTGTGCAGATCTCCCAATCTAAAACGGCTTGAATTTCTCCTTGAGAACTGACGATGCAATTATCTAAGCGATAATCGCCGTGCACGATTGTCGCAGGACCTTGCTCTGGGATTCGCTTTGCAAGTTCTTCGTAGACGCGGTCAATTGACGAAAGTTCACGGGTTTTTTGTGCATTCCACTGCCCGTACCACCGCTTAAGTTGTCTTGCGATGTAGCCCTCGTGGCGACTGAAATCTTGTAATCCAACTTTAGAAACATCAACGGCATGAATTTTTGTCAGAGTTTCAACGAGCGATTCGCTGGCACGAGTTCGGGTTTGTGCGGTCAAGACGCTCTCGGCGATTGTACTGTCGCGGATGATGTGCCCATCAACGAAATTCATTACATAGAACGGTGCACCGTTAACTTCAATGTCGTTGCATAACCCACGAGTCCGGGGCACCGGTACGTTCGAATTTTGTAGTGCGTCGATCATTCGGTGTTCACGCCCCATGTCGTGAGCACTGGCAAGACCATGACTAAGTGGTGGACGGCGCAACACGTAATGATTCTGATTCGCGTCGCGTACCGAAAAAGTTAAATTTGAATGCCCGCCTGCAATAAATTCAAACTTGAACGGACCCTTTGCACATTCGACATTGGCTTCAAGCCATTTCGAAACGTTAGGTGAGTCAATACCAGCACTGACTGTGTCGCTCATTGATAAACAACCTAGCCAATCAGCGATGTGTCGTGCCACTTGCGATTAAA
>CAMCZA010000139.1 GCA_945885515.1 Ferrithrix thermotolerans DSM 19514
CATTTCGAGTGGCGAGAACACTGCGTCATTTAGATATTCGTTAAAAGTAATTTCAGTGACCGCTTCAAGGTGACCACTGATTATTTCGTAACCAGTATTCGAATAGATTCTTTTTCGTCCAGGGCTGACTATCGGAACCGCGCCGTCGAAACTGTAGCCACCTGCGTGCGCCAACAAGTGGGCGAGTGTGCAACCGTCTTGTCCGACCGCCGCGTCAAGACTCGTCGAACCTTCCTCGATCGCAATATGTGTTGCCCATGCTGTGAGCAATTTAGAAACGGATGCAATTCGAGTTGTTCTTGCCGTGTCGCCAAATTTATGCACTTGCCCGTGGCGATCAATTACAGCGATTGATGTGTTGGGTGCAGGCCACTCCCGTGCGAGTTCAAAAGCCCGCATTGGGCTATTTTGCTGAGCGAATTAGTTCGGCAACTTGAAACGCAAGATCCAATGACTGTCGAGCATTTAATCGCGGATCACAAACCGATTCGTAGCGAGTATCAAGATCTTCTTGGCTCACGGCCTCGGCGCCACCTAGACACTCGGTTACATTGTCACCCGTTAGCTCGATGTGAATGCCACCTGGCCACGAGTTCTCGGCGCGATGAGCAAGAACGAAACCTGTGATCTCCCGAATGATGTCATCGAACTGACGAGTTTTGCGCCCGTTTGTTGCGGTAATTGTGTTGGCGTGCATCGGATCGCAAGCCCAAACAACTGGATGTCCAGCATCGCGAACCGCACGAATTAATGGTCGCAGCGCCGATTCGATTTTTGCAGCACCCATCCGCGTGATTAGCGTGAGGCGACCAGGTACGCGCGAAGGGTTCAGAATTTCGCAAAGTGACAAAACATAATCCGTAGTCGTGTCAGGCCCAATTTTGCAGCCAACAGGGTTTCCAACGCCGCGCAAAAACTCAATGTGTGCGCCGTCAAGTTGTCGAGTTCGTTCACCGATCCACAACATGTGAGCCGAGCAGTCATACCAAGTTCCGGTCAGAGAGTCTTGGCGAGTCAGCGCCTCTTCATACCCGAGAATTAACGCTTCGTGACTTGTATAGAAATCGACTTCATGCAATGGGCTGTGGCTCTCTGTATCGATTCCGCAGGCGCGCATAAATGCCAGTGCCCGATCAATTTCTGCGGCAACTTGTTCATATCGCTGACCAGCCGCACTCGATGAGACGAACTCTTGGTTCCATGCGTGAACGCGGTTCAGATCGGCAAAACCGCCTTTGGTGAATGCGCGCAATAAATTAAGCGTGCTCGCCGATTGATGATAAGCCTGCACCATTCGTTGCGGATCAGGAATACGCGACTCAATATGTGGTGCTGGGTCATTGACCATGTGTCCACGAAAGGATGCAAACTCTTTGCCCCCGATATTTTCGGTGTCACTTGAACGCGGCTTGGCAAATTGCCCAGCGATGCGACCGACCTTTACGACTGGCACACCCATCGAATAGGTGAGCATCACTGCCATCTGCAAAATAATGCGAAGTTTCTCGCGAATGTTTACAGCAGTGAACTCTTCAAAACTCTCGGCGCAGTCACCGGCTTGCAGTAAAAATGCGTTGCCACTTGCAACCTGACCAAGTGCCGTCAACAATGACCGTGCTTCACCTGCAAAAACCAGCGGTGGAAAAGAAGCGATCTGCTTGAGTGAGTTGTCTAGTGCTGTCTGGTCAGGCCACTTAGGTTGTTGTGCGGCAACATTGTTTTGCCATGATGACGGCGCCCAGCGACTTGTCGAACTCATGGCTATAACCCTATTACCGCAAAGTGCGTTAGACGGTGAGGATTTCTCCGGCGTCGTCTCGAAGTGTGTCAACTGCACGGCTTACAAGGCGTCGCGCGGCTTCTGCTGTTACACCAAGCTCTTCGCCAACCTGACGAAAGCTCTTGCGCTCCCCATCATGAAGACCAAATCGAGCCTCAACGGCGTAACGAGCGCGATCATCAAGTGTGCCGAGTAGTCGGTCTAGCAAATCTGTGTCGACCATTCCCATGACGGCGTCTTCAGGGCTGATGTCTTCGTTTGGCACGAGATCGCCCAAAGTTGCATCACCATCTTCACCGATTGTTTTGTCAAGTGAAACTGGAGTTGTTAAACGGTGAAGTTCTGCGTTCATCGCACTCAAGCCTTCGGCATCTCCAGATCCTTGACGAAGAGCCGCACGAAGTGTTGCCGAGCGGTCGCCAGGAATTCGAATGAGGCTCGCTTTTTGATCTAGCGCCCGACCGATGGCCTGACGAATCCAAAAGGTTGCGTATGTCGAAAATTTGAAGCCACGACGCCAGTCGAACTTGTCTACTGCGTGTTCGAGACCGAGGTTTCCTTCTTGGATTAAATCGAGTAGGTCCATTCCTTGCGGCAATGGATATCGACGGGCAATTGAAACAACCAGTCGAAGGTTTGAGCGAATAAATCGGTCTTTGGCGCGAGCAGCATTTCGCAAGTCAGCGCGAAGCGCGGCACCTCGCTCACCTTTTTCGATGCGCTTGGTCGCGTCACGACCTGCTTCGATCGCTTTTGATAAATCACGCTCATCTTCAGCGTTGAGCAAGGCAACCTTGCCGATTTCATTGAGGTAGATACCGATTGAGTCAGACATGGGGGTTTTAGGTCTTTCTTGGGGGATTAGGGGGTATTCGGGGGGATTAGGGGAGTAATTACAATAGGGCATCGATTCGATTTGGTCAAGTGATAAGTGAACTATTTCATAAAAATTTTAAAACTGTGGCAATAAGGCGAATTATGGCTCTCAGCCTGAAGTCGTGGTTTCCGGATTATCGGGCAACTGGTGGAAAACGGTAAAAAATTGTTCGTAATTCGACAACTGTTTATGCCCGTAGTCACAGGATTCGAGTCCCAATAACTTATGATTTCTTAAACTTACCCTGTTAAGGTCGGCGGATGAAAATTAAAATAATTGCAGCCCAGGCAACAGTATTTGTTCTTTTGGGCGGAGTGCTAGCCGTTCAACAATACATTTCATCGCAGATCACTTCGAGAGTCGAGCGAGAGATGCCCAAAGCTTCAGGTACTAGTGCTTCTGTTCCACTGGCTGACATGCCGAGCAATCTCACTTCTGACTCAATTAAATCAGCAAACATAAATATCAAGAGTTTTGCTCTCAAAGAAAACGGCACAAAGACTTCGCTGAACATATCTGTTTCAAATATCAGTAAAGCGAAACCAACCATGGTTGGCTCTTTGGAAATAACGGCAACTATTCCTGCGTCAACAATTAAAGAGTCATCCGAATTTAATGATGCACAAATTGTGGGAAACACTTTGCAAGTTTCTGTTGGACCAGGCGGATTGGGTACGGCGCTCTTGATTCCTAAGTACTCGAATAGTCAGCTCTATTTTGAACTTCAGAGTGTTTCTATCTTTGGAAACCAAATCCCTGCTTCATCATTACCGGCCGATCTTCAAGATCAAGTCAAAAGCAAGAGCCAACGAAGTCTGACACCGCCTAAGGGGCTTAAAGTTGAATCAGTTTCATTAAGCAGCAATGGGCTTTCTGTCAAAATGCTCGGTAG
>CAMCZA010000140.1 GCA_945885515.1 Ferrithrix thermotolerans DSM 19514
ATTTAATATTGCCTCGTGCAGATTAGAAATTGTCGACTTGTTGACAAACCAGGTCACTTTTTTGATGTAACTGTAACTGCCGAGAAAATCTCCGCGATTAACTTGTCGACAGATTCTGATATCAGCGTTGCACATCACCAGCAAGTCATTGACAGTAAGGGTGCGCTGTTGACAACATCACTTGCCGAGCCCCACGCGCACCTTGACAAAGCATTTTTATCCGAACGAATTGCGAACCCCACCGGTGATCTAATGGGAGCGATCAATGCAATGGAGTCCGGGCGAGATCTGATCACTGTCGATGACACGATCTCGCGTGCAGAACGTGCAGTGCGATTGATGGTTTCTAACGGCGTGACTGCAATCAGAACTCACGCTGACGTAACCCAATGGAACTCGCTTGACTCAATCGAAGCTCTTACCGAGGTACGCAATCGCACCCGAGACATTGTTGAGTTGCAAATCGTTGCGCTGCTCGGCTGGCCATTGTCAGGAGACCTCGGTCAGGCGAATCTCGCACTTGGTAAAAAAGCGATAAAACTAGGCGCAGATATTCTTGGGGGATGCCCGCATCTTGATTCTGATCCTGTTGGCTCAAATATCGCCCTTCTACAACTCGCAACAGAACTTGGCTGCCCACTCGATCTGCATACAGATGAGCACACCGACGCACAGCGAGTTTCGCTTGAAGATCTGGCTGACCGTGTGATCGCTACAAAGTTTACGCATTCGGTTACTGCTAGTCACTGTGTCAGTCTCGGTATGCAAACAAAAGATGCTCAAAAGCGAATCAGCGAAAAAGTCGCTCTCGCAAAAATTGGTGTCATCACTTTGCCCCATACAAATCTTTTCTTGCAGGGTCGTGACGATGCTGTCGCACCGCCCCGTGGATTGACGGCAGTGAGAGCGTTACGAACCGCAGGAGTGCGTGTTGCTGCTGGTGCCGATAATTTGCAAGATCCATTTAATCCAGTTGGTAATGGTGACCCCCTTGAGACGGCGTCACTATTGGTGCTCGCAGCTCATCAATTGCCAGACGATGCCTTCGCCGCGATATCTAACACTGCAAAATCGGTGATGGGACTGCCAGAAACACAACTCAAGGTTGGAGATCTTGCCAACCTCATGCTGACGCCGGCCACAACTTTACGCGAGGCGATCGCCAGTAGAAGATCGAGACAAATGGTGATGTCTCTTGGCAGATTAAGTCACTTCTCGAACTAGCACCGATTGACTATTGCTTTTCAGCGAATCCATTTGTTTAGCCTTCAATGTTGAACTAATCTAACGAGATGTCTGTTGCCTTAGACTTCAAAAATGTTGGGATGACTTTTCCAGATGGCACCCAGGCGCTGGGTGGAGTTTCGTTCGGTGTCTCACCTGGAGAATTCGTCACTGTTGTCGGTCCGTCTGGTTGTGGCAAATCTACTCTGTTGCGAATCGCTTCAAATCTTGAAACCGAAACCGAGGGTAAATGCGAAATTGATCGCAACAGTATTGGTTATGTTTTTCAAGACGCAACATTATTGCCTTGGCGAAATGTGCGAAAGAACATCGAGATCATCGCCGAATTACACGGCATAGAAAAGTCTCATCGAACAAAGTTGGCACAAGACGCAATTGATCTGGTCGGTCTAACAGGTTTTGAAGAGAAGTATCCGCGACAGTTGTCTGGTGGCATGCGAATGCGGGCTTCACTCGCCCGATCATTGGTGATGAAGCCGCGAGTGTTCTTGTTTGACGAGCCGTTTGGTGCCCTAGATGAGATCACACGCGAACGACTAAACGACGAACTTTTGCGGTTATTTCAGATCGAGGGTTTCGCTGGTTTGTTCATCACACACTCGATTGCCGAAGCGGTTTATATGTCGACCAAAGTGTTGGTGATGTCGGCCCGACCTGGTCAAATCGTCGGCAGTTTCGAAATTCCGTTTAGTTATCCACGGGCGCACTCATTGCGATATGAACCCAAGTTTGCCGAGATTTGCGGCGAGGTTTCGCTGGCTTTGCGAGGTGCGCTCGTATGAACGCTTCAAACAGCATCAAGGTGACCAATACGGTTGATCAATCGGTTCCGCCTAGTTTGCGAGTCGATGATGCGCCACGCGACGAAACTGACCGTAATCTTTTGAGTGATTTTGCTGGTCCGATAGTTGTGTTTATCTTGTTTATCGGTTTTTGGTACTTATTGTCTACTCGCGTATTGCCACCACAAAAACGCTTTTTATTGCCGACTCCACATCGAGTCGTGCGAGAAGGTTTTTTGACATGGTCAGTCGGTGAACAACGCGGACTGAAACCGATTCTGCGTTCACTTTGGGATTCAATCAAAATTGCCGTGATCGGTTTGTTCATCACGATTCTGATTGGCACCACGCTTGCAACACTGATGGCTACTCGCCGTTGGATGGAGCGCGCCACCTGGCCATATCTAGTGGCCTTGCAATCTGCGCCGATTTTGGCGATGACACCCCTGATCCGAGCGTTAATTGACGGCATCATGTTGCAGCGCATTCTTGTTGTCGTGTTGATCGCATTCTTCCCAATCGTTAACAACACGTTGTTTGGCCTGCTGTCTGTCGACAAGAGCCAACACGAGTTGTTTACGCTGCACGGCGCAAGCAAATTAACGCGACTTCGCAAACTACAGTTTCCGGCGGCAATGCCAAATATCTTTGTTGGTCTGCGTATTTCGGCTGGCCTATCGGTTATTGGTGCAGTTGTCGGCGACTTCTATTTTCGCCAAGGTGGCGTGGTCGGTATCGGTGCCCAAATTGATATTTACCGCGGGCGCCTCTGGGGTGCGGAATTAATCGCCGCAATTATTTTGGCGAGTATTTTCGGTTTAGTTGTGTTTATCTTGTTCGGTCTGCTTTCTAAGGTGGCAATCGGCAAATGGCACACAACGACAAGGGGTCGGTAACGATTATTTGACTAAAAGTAAATCAATAAGCAAGGCAATGCAAGTGATAGTAATAGATAATTGGTTGCAATTTAATCCAGTCCAGACAACTAACCAATAAAAAATAGGAGAAAAAATGAGAAAAAAAGCAATTGCACTCTTCGGTGCGTTGTGCTTGGTCACTCTTGCCGCTTGCGGTGGTAGTGATGATGCAGCAACTGAAGAAGTAACAGAAGAGACAACAGCACCAGAGACGGCCGCAGATGCCGTTTCGCTCGCTGGTGTTTGCCCAGACACAATCACCTTTCAGACTGACTGGAACCCAGAATCAGAACACGGATTCTTGTACAACATGGTCGGTGAAGGTTATGAAGTTGACGCCGCTGGCGTTCGAGTAACTGGACCACTCGTATCAAAAGGTGCCGACACCGGCGTCAAGATTCAAGTGCGCTCCGGCGGACCAGCAGTAGGTTTCAACTCACCAACATCGTTGATGTACCAAGATCCAGAAATTTTCTTGGCTTTTGTTAGCACCGATGGCGCTGTGCAAGATTCAGGCGAATTCCCAACAATGACTGTTGTGGCTCCGTTCAACATCAACCCACAGATCATCATGTGGGACCCAGCAACTTA
>CAMCZA010000141.1 GCA_945885515.1 Ferrithrix thermotolerans DSM 19514
TTGAGTCCATGACCTCCGTATCCTAAACGGCGTATGGCAAATCAACGACGACGCCCGAAAGCGGCGCGAACAGACACCCGCCGACGGTTTGCAAGAACCGCTCGGTTGAGCGAGACCTTGCGCGAAGTGATCGCAGACGAACTTGCCAAAATTGACGATGATCGACTCGGGTTTTTGACGGTTACATCTGTTGATGTTGACTCAGAAATGAATCGTGGCATCGTTTTTTATGACTCGATTCATGGTGAAGATGGCGACGAGCAGATTCTTGAGGCCTTAAATGATCACCGCAAGCGATTGCAAAGCGTAATTGCCGATCAGGTTCGTGCGCGACGGACACCAATTCTGCAGTTTCGCCCAGACGATGCAATTCGCGCGGCACAACGAATCGACGAAGTATTGCGGCAAGATGAAATTCGTCGCAAACAACTTTTTGGTGACAAGAAGTCTGAGAGTTAATTCGCGTGGCTCGGCGTAGGCCACCTACCCGACACGGGCTAGTCATAGTTGACAAGCCCGCAGGCATGACGAGTCACGATGTCATCAATGTTTTGCGCAAACGACTAGGCGAACGACGCATCGGTCACGCAGGCACGCTTGACCCAGACGCCACAGGTGTCTTGCTAGTCGGAGTTGGATATGTCACTCGTCTTTTAATTTTTCTGTCGGGACTTGATAAAACTTACACCGGCGAGATTGTCCTAGGTTCTTCAACTTCAACTCTTGACTCGTCTGGCACCGTTACTGCAACACATGACATGTCAGGTGTGACAATCGAAGAAATTCGACGCGTGGTTGCGGCGAATTTTGTTGGCGAAATAAAGCAAGTTCCGCCAATGGTCTCTGCGTTAAAAGTTGGCGGTGTGAGATTGCATGAATTAGCCCGACAAGGTATTGAGATCGACCGCCAAGAGCGAACTTTGACTATCCACGATTTCAAAGTTCTTGAAATTACCGAGCCAGGCATCGTGCGCGTAGAAGTGCGGTGTTCTTCCGGCACATATATAAGGTCACTTGCAGACGACTTGGGTCGGGCACTCGGTGGTTCAGCGCATTTAAGAAATCTTCGGCGCACCGCGGTCGGCACTTTTTTGCAAAGCGAGGCTTCGCCGTTAGATGAAGTTGTCTTGCACGAGCCGGTTATGGCGGTGCGAACGATGAGTCGAGTCGTTGCTACTGACGAGATGAAGGCGATGATCAAAAATGGTCGCGAGTTGGAAACTTTCGAGTCACCAGCGCCGTGGGTTTTGGTAGATGAGAACAATGCTGTTTTGGCGATCTACGAGCCGAGCGCCACCGGGCGAGCAAAGCCAAGCGTCGTAATGGCCAACGCAGTATCGTGAAATCAATGATCATTGTTAATGACTCAAGTTTTGATTTCGGCGGCGAGTCAAAAAAGCGTCGAAGTGTCGTAACGATTGGCGCATACGACGGTGTGCATCGGGGTCATCAAGCAGTGATCGAACAAGTTCGTCAGCAAGCCAAAATACTTGATGCTCGCAGTGTCGTCGTAACTTTTGATCGCCATCCAGCAAGCATTGTCCGACCAGAATCCGCACCGCTTTTGTTGACTGACATTGATCAAAAACTTGAATTACTTGCAGCAACAGGACTCGACGCCACATGTATTGTCAAATTCGACGAAGATTCAAGTCGCGAGGCACCAAGTGATTTCGTCAAGCGGGTTCTCGTTGATGGATTGTCGGCTAAGCGCGTAATCATCGGCGAAGACTTTCACTTTGGCCACAAGCGTGGCGGCAATGTTGCAATGTTGCGCGAACTTGGTCCAAAGTTTGATTTCGATGTCACGCCAATCGAGTTGGTTAACCGCGGTGATGGGGTGGACGAACCTGTCAGCAGCACTGCAATCCGTCGTGCTTTGGCTGGAGGCCAGGTCGAACTTGCCACACAATTGCTCGGCCACCATTTTGAAGTCAGAGGTGTGGTCGTGCACGGCGACGAACGCGGCAGAACAATTGGTTTTCCAACTGCCAACATTGAGGTGCCAAATCAAATCTGCATACCGGCAGACGGTGTTTATGCGGGCATTTTTGATCGCCAAGATGGGACCAAACATATTTGTGCGATTAATTTGGGACGAAGGCCAACTTTTTTTGAGCACGCTGAGCACTCAATGCTTGAAGCACACTTGCTTGATTTTTCTGAAGAACTTTATGGGGAGAAAGTCAAAGTTACGTTCACGCACTTTTTGCGTGGCGAACGAAAATTTGAAAATATTGATGCTCTAAAAATGCAACTCAAACTTGATATTGAACAAACTCGTGCGGTATCAAGCCACTAACTAAATAGTTAGTGCGAAGCGAACTCTGCATTCTGATCGTAAAGAGTTGAGCGTTGGCGCAAAGTTCGACCTAGTGGTTCAACGATTTCTCTGAACGATTGCTCGGTCATTTCTTGTCCGTGACTCGCACCAGCAGCACGAGAAATATTTTCGTTCATTAAAGTTCCGCCCAGATCGTTGCAGCCTGCTTGCAATAACTGCGTCGCTCCAGCGTGGCCAATTTTTGTCCACGACACCTGGATGTTGTCGATCAACCCGTGATATGCGATGCGCGCAATCGCATGCATCAACACTGTTTCTCTGAAAGTCGGGCCGCGGCGGGATTTGTGCTGTAAATAAATTGGCGAAGCCATGTGCACAAACGGCAGTCCGACAAATTCGGTGAAGCCCCCTGTTTCTTTTTGCAGGTCACGAGTTCGCACAATGTGCTTGGCCCAACTGATTGGGTGTTCAACAGAGCCGAACATGATCGTGATGTTTGAGCGCAGACCTGCGTTGTGTGCAACGCGGTGGCACTCGAGCCATTCTTCGGTGTTGATCTTGTCCGAGCAGATGATCGCACGAATATCATCATCCAAAATTTCAGCCGCAGTGCCCGGCAGTGAGGCCAAGCCGGCATCTTTTAGGCGCAAAATATATTCACGCAAAGGTTCGCCGAGTCTCTTTGCACCTTCGGTGACTTCGAGCGCAGTGAATCCGTGAATATGCATTTGTGGCACGGCGTCTTTCACTGCCCTTGCAACATCAATGTAATAGTCACCATCAAAGTCAGGATGAATGCCACCTTGCAGAGTCACTTCAGTGGCGCCTTTATCCCATGCTTCGCTTGCTCGCAACGCAATATCATCAAGCGTCAATAAATATGGCGTACCGCGTAAATTAAGACTTAGTGGGCCCTTGGAAAATCCGCAGAACTTGCACTTGAATGTACAGACATTTGTGTAGTTGATATTTCTGTTGTGCACCCAGGTCACAACATCACCGACAACTTGCTGGCGCAACTGGTCGGCGAGTGCTGCGACGGCATTTACTTCTGGTCCGCGTGCACCAAACAGCGTGACGATTTCATTTTGATTGATTTGTTGTCCGAGTTCAACACCGCGCAAAACTTCGGTAATAGCGCCAGTTTTAACTTTGTTGCCGTTATTGCGCGCGTTAATCAAAACTGGTGGAGGATTATTCGCACCCGAATACCACTGCGTTGAGCGGTGACCGATCAAAATAACTTC
>CAMCZA010000142.1 GCA_945885515.1 Ferrithrix thermotolerans DSM 19514
ACACCACCCGCGCCCCATGTTCATGAAACGCTTCAGCGACTGCCTTGCCGATGCCATTTGCGGCCCCAGTTACGACGGTGTTTTTGTCAATAAGTTCCACATTGTGATGCTAGGCACAAGCGAGCAAGACCCGCGACTCGCATCACTGGTAATGACCAATATCTCACACGCTTCTGACATAATTTGGTATCAAAGACGAGGTCGAGTGCGCACCCGCACTAGCCTTCGGATTAGTAACTTTAAAATTCAAGAAAGAGGAATATCAAATGACAGATTCACGCGAAACAGCGGTAATCGGCGAAGCGCTCAATGTTATTGATAAGGCGCTCGGCGAAATGTTGCAGCGCGAACTCGTTTCAACTGGCGAAGTTGCAGACCTGCTTCTTGATGTTCGGCTATTGCTCACAACTAGTGCAACTGTTTTGGCGCCTGAAGCATAAAGTTATAGCGTTGGATCTCGAAACTTTAGTCTCGAGTCCAAATTTCATTATGTCTCACTATTGCTTGTTTTTTGAGTCCCGCTTGACTTAGGCATTTTAAAACTAATTCTTTGCCAGATGAACTCTCTGGTAATTCAACTAACACACTTTTGACTTGAGAGAGTACATTTTTTCCACCTGAGAGGATGAGTCCTTCAATACCGTCTACGTCAAGTTTTATGTAGTGAGGTTCAGGGAGGTTAAAAACAGGGCCGACTGAGTCAATCGGAATGCCAATCGTAGGGTAAATAAAATGATCATTATTGTCGGAGAAATCATCCCCAAAATTTGAATTTGACCCAGCCCACTCAATTCGATTCATGTTAAGCGGAGCACGAGTTGCATATTGGCTGAGCGCAATGGGAATCACCGTAATACTTTTTTCAAGTCCATTCAGCCAGATGTTTCTTGCGAGAAATTCAAGATTAAATGGCGATGGCTCAAAAGCGACTACTTGAGCGTTTTTTGCTTTAGCAGCATAAATTGAGTAACCGCCGACATTTGATCCGATGTCCCAAAGTATTCTTTGGTCTTCAAACGAGTCGATCCAACTAAGCGTGTCTGGCTCAAGGGCTTCTACTTCGGTAAAGCGTCTTGTCAACCAAGTGTCGCTGACGTAAGCAAATTCGATTTTTTCATTGCGCATTTTAGTTGATCGTGACTGATTTATCGTAAAAAGAGTTGTGAGAGTGAGAAAGGTCTGACCACTTTTAAATAACGACAGAGCCTTGATGATGGCATATGCAAATTTCGAAATCAGAGACTTAAGCCGAGATTTTGGAATTGTGAGCTTTCTTTCCATGACCGCCGAACCCAAGTATACGAGATACCAATTAAAAAAAAGTTAGAGTGATCCTGGTGACAATGCCCATCGCGGCGCCAATAATTGCGCCGGCAAAAATATCGCTGGCATGATGAATTCGCACGGCAACGCGACTTGTTGCAACTGTTAGTGCGAAGGCAAACCACAAAGCAATTGCAGGCCAAGTTGACCACCGTGAGAGTACGACTGCAGCAAAAAATGCCGAACTGGCATGTCCACTCGGGAAACTCGAAGTTCGAGGTTTACGAATTTTGAATCGCGTGTCACCTTTGACGGTTGGTCGCTGTCGACGAAAAAAAGGCTTGATGCCTTGATTGACCAACAGGCTCTCGACTCCCATCAATGACGACAAAATCAGAGCCTGGTAAATCCGATTTCTGTCGGCAACTGCGCGTACGATCCCGACGATGTGCCACAGCATGCCGAAGTCGCCGAGCGCGGTGGCCGTTGTGAACAACCAGATCGTCGGTTTGAAATTGCGAGTCGGCTCTAAAAATCGATCAACTCTCAGATCAAGTGCATGCAATTTCGCGCGGCGTGATTCGTTCATTAGATATTTCTAGTCTCTTGGAATCACTGGGTATAGTTTGGGCGCTTTAAATTTTGCCTGTGAGTCATCGCCACCAAATGCGGGGCACCATTGTTTGAACGCGCAAAAGTTACACAACCCAGATTTGTTGGTGGCGAAAATGCCCGACTGGCAAGACTCTGCAATTAGATCAAATGTTTTAATTGCTGCAGCTTCGCATTTGATATTTGATTGCGTCGTGACTTCTACTTCAACTGGGGTACTTGACTTTAGATACATCAGTCGAAGTTTTTTTGGTAGTTCGCCACGTACACGCAAACATAGCGAGGCGTACAGGTGCATGTTTTCCATTTTGTTAGCGCCGAATCTTGCAGATGGTGTCTTGCCAGTCTTGTAATCACTAATAACTAGCTGATCATTTTCGTCGTATTCAAGCCGATCAATGATTCCGCCAAGCACAAATTTGCCAAAGTCTGCTTCGAGTTTTAACTCAAGGCCGATTACTTTTGTGTTTCTCGGGTTCTCCATGCGATAGTAGCCATTCAAAATGTCACGCGAATCTTTAAAGAATGCGTCGCGAGCGTCGTCGCTCAGGCCGAGTGCAATAAATCTGACTGATGATTCGTATTGAGTTTTAGTAACTTCAAAAGCTTCGAGCGCGGCTTCCGGGGTGCGCAGTTCAGGTTCGTGGGCAAGCAATAATTCAAGCACTCGGTGCACAAAGTTGCCTTTGACTAAATGAATCTGTGGCGGCTCTGGCAGTTTTTCAATCGATACAAAACGAAACTGCATTGGGCATGTGCGAAAACTACTGATGCGCGAAGGCGACAATGTCAATGGAATTGGATAGACGGGTTGTGGCATTAGATATTCAATCTACGCACTATTCGTTGATCGGTTTTGGGTTATCAGATGTGAGTTTGTCAACTTCGCCGATGAGTGATGCGAGCCGGTCAGGTTGCTGCATTGGGCCAAAGTGCCCAGCATCTGACCATTGGATGAACTTCGAGTTCTGAATCTCCTTGGCGATTAATTCCGACCATGCAGAAGGTTGTTTGGGCGCAACAGTGCCGGCGACGACCCAAGTCGGAACTTGGAGCAGGTGAAGTTGATCCCAAGTTTGATGTGCGGCTCCAGTTTCGTATGTTCGTGCTTCATGCTCGGGAAGGCATTTGAGAACTACTGAACGTTGTTTAGTTTTCGTATCTTCAATGTCATTAAATCCGTACTCGACATAGGCACGCAGAGATTCTTTTTTGAACACATTCATTGGCGGTTTCGAAGAATAATTTGCCAAAGCTTCTTCGCGAGAGGCAAAGGTTGTTCGGCGACGACGAGCGCCCTCGACGAGTGGGCTTGGCTGTCCCAAATTTTGTGATGCCTCACGAAATGTGGCTGGAAAAATAATTGGTTCATAAATAATCAGCGCTTTAAACAGTTCGGGTGCTATCAGCGCGGCCATAATTAAGGCAGCACCACCCATTGAATGCCCAACGGCGATTATCTGACCCTGGTCGCGAATTGAGTTGGCAACAGCAAGTGCGTCGTCACAATAGCCTTGCCACTCAACCTGCCAGTCTGAGTTCAACTTTGAGTCGCCAAAGCCCCGATAGTCAAATGATGTGCATTTGAATTCTTCTTTTAGTGACTCGACGACTGGATCAAAACATCGACCATGAAATCCTGTGGCGTGAGACAA
>CAMCZA010000143.1 GCA_945885515.1 Ferrithrix thermotolerans DSM 19514
ATCTTGGTTAACTGCCCCGCCCCTGCATCACCCATTCGTTGACAGGCTTTGGCGTAAGCATCGAACACAGGTCGCACGCGATCAAAAACTTTTTGATCGTCGCAACCACACATCACGGTTAGTGCACCATTCTCGGCACCGGCTTGCCCACCAGAAACAGGTGCATCAATAAAACCGATTTGTTTTGACGCGCAGAGTGATGAAAGTTCTCGCGCCAAAGTTGCTGACGCCGTTGTGTGGTCAACTAAAACCGAGCCAGTTTTCAGGCCAGCAACCACCCCATCTGCGCCGAGCACGACACTGCGAACATCTTGGTCGTTGCCGACGCAAATCATCACGATGTCACTGACTTGAGCAACTTCACGGGGCGCTATAGCGAGCGAGCCACCATTGGCACTAACCCACTGCTTTGATTTTTCAACGCTGCGGTTGTAAACGGTTAGTTCGTGACCCGCAGAGGCAAGATGTCTTGCCATTGGAGAACCCATTACGCCAAGTCCGCAGAATCCAATTTTCATTTTTTAGCGAATCTATCTCTCTAAATTTTCTGTACTATTTCTTTTTCGCGACGGCTTTTTTCGCAACTGATTTAGCCGCGACTTTGGCGACCGGCGCTTTGGCGACAGCTTTGGCAACTGACTTCTTGGCAACAGTTTTAGTTACCGCCTTGGCAGGTTTGAGCACGCCTTTTTCAAGAGCCTTGTCTAGGTAAATCTCCGCTTCTTCGGTAGTTACTCGAAGTGCCGGTTGAATCTCTGAAATTAAGTTGACGCGAGCACGGTCATACATTGTTTTCTCTGCGGCCGACAGTGCCGAATCACGATCGCGGGCCGCAAGGTTGCGAACAACTTCGGCAACTTGATACACATCGCCACTTTTTAGCTTTTCTTGATGGTTCTTAAAACGACGCGACCAGTTTGCGGGCACACGGGGGTCGGCTTTGGCCAAAACCGCGACCAAGTCTTGAAGCTCGCTTGAAGAAACTGGCGGACGAACACCGACGGTTGAAATTTGATCAACAGGAATCGACAATGTCATCTCATTGATCACTGTTTTGAGTATCAAATAGTCTTGAGTTTTGCCGAAGGCCTTCATCCGCTTCATATTTAAAACAACGCAAGCACCGTGTTGCGGATAGATGACGGTGTCACCCTTTTTCGGCTTAAATTTCACTAAACAACCCTTCTAAAGTCAGACCCCACATAATAGACCAACAGTGTGCAATTAATACCTTTTGGGAAGTACTTTTAGGATCTGAGCCGATCATTTTTGGGATCAAATAATGGCTCAAGACCAATCGTCGCCGATTGTCGAGTGCCGAAAATTTCAATCTCAACTTTTGTGCCCGGTGCTTCAAATTCTGGTCGAACATATGCAAGCGCCACACTCTTATTCAATGTGAAACTCCAACCGCCCGAGGTGATGATCCCAATTCGCTTCTCGCCACTAAACACTGACGCACAAAATGGTGCATCGGCATCGCCATCTTTATCGAGTGTCATCGGCACAAATCTGTAGGCCGAGCCACGGGCCTTTTCGGCGATCAACGCATCACGGCCAACAAACGCCGGTTTCGTCAAATCAACGAACCGGTCTAACGAAGCATCGAACGGCGAGAAACCAATTTCAAGATCGGCTTTCCATCCGCGATAACACTTGTCAAGACGCAAACTGTCGACGGCATAAATGCCCATGTCGGCGATTTGATACTGCTCTCCGGCTTTCCAGATCGCGTCGTAAAGCGCAACCATTTGGTTGTTCGAGGCGTGCAACTCCCAACCGAGTTCGCCGACATAGTTGACGCGCAACGCTCGCACTGGGCCAACAGCAGTATCTATCATCTGCGCCGACAACCATTTGAAAGAGTCGTTATCGATCGGCGTTGTCGTGACTTGCGAAAGTACATCACGCGATCGCGGACCAACCAAAATAATCGAGCCGTAATCTGCTGTGACATTTTTAAGTGTCACTGAGCCGTCGGTTGGCAACGCCATTTCAAGAACATCGAGATCGTGCCATTCAGAACCTGCGGCGCCGACTAAGTAAAAACTATCTTCGGCAACTCGAACGACTGTGAACTCGCTCAACACTTTGCCGTCTGACAACAATGCGTAGACAAGACTTATTCTGCCAACCTTCGGTAGTTTCGTGCACAAAAGATTGTCAAGATATGCAAATGCACCCGACCCTTTGACTTCAATTTTTGTGAAGCCTGGCAAGTCGAGAACTGCGACACCGTTGCGTGCCGCATGCACTTCTTTTGCGACTACTGTGCGCCAACCATTGCGTCTAAAAAATGACAGTGAATGATCTTTAACTTCATTTTTCGGATCAAAATAAGTTGGGCGCTCCCAACCGCCACGAGCACCGTAAGCTGCACCTTTTTTCTTAAGTTGCTCATATAACGGAGACATGTATGCAGGTCGCCCTGCTGGTCGTTCTTCAAAAGGGAAACCCATCGCGTATTCGTTTTGATAAACCTCAACTGCTTTATCAACCGTGTACTGCGTTGTCGCATATGCCTTGTAACGACGTCGGTCAATTGCCCACAGATCAAACTCTGGGCGACCATCAAGAATCCATTCGGCGATTGCTTTGCCGGCACCGCCACCTTGCGCGATTCCGAAACTAAATGTGTTGCAGTGAAAAAAGTTTCGCATGCCGCGCTCAGGGCCAAGATACGGGTTGCCGTCTGGTGCGTACGGTATTGGTCCGTTGACGACACGCGCGATACCTGCATCTGCCAAAACTGGAACTCGCTCGCCTGCATCAAGAATTTGCTTCTCAAGACGATCAAGTTCATCCGGCCATAACTGGTTCGCAAATTGATCTGGAATACCGTTTAGCCACATCGGTGTTGCTTGCCACTCATATGGTCCGAGGATGAAACCATTTCGCTCTTGACGCAAATAATAAGAAGTGTCAGGGTCTCGCAACAACGGCAACGGCTCGCTGCGCGCTGCAAGTTCGTCAATCTCTTCGGTAATTAAATATTGGTGTGCCATTGTCATGATCGGTAAATGTCGGCCAATTAAATCCATTACTTCGCCTGCGCGATAACCAGCAGCGTTGATAACAATTTCGCAATCAATCTCTGTTTCAACACCTGCGGCGAGTGAGGTGACCGTCCATTCGTGATTTTTGTGCTGACGCAAAGCAGTCACGCGCTCGTTGCGTCGAACACGCGCGCCGAGTGCACGAGCGGCACGAGCCATCGCCTGAGTTATTTGTGAAGGGTCAATATCGCCGTCTAATGGATCCCAAAGTGCGCCGAGCAAATCGTGCGTCTTGATTAATGGATATCGATCAACAAGTTCGGCCGGGGTCAACATGTCGTACTCCATGTTGTTGGCACGCGCCATGCTTTTCACATGTCGAAACTCGGCCATTCGTTCTTCGCTGTGCGCGAGGCGAACAGAACCAGTGACGTGATAGCTGATCGGAAAATCTTTGTCTTTGGCGAGTTCGCGATACAACGCAGCAGAATATTTTTGAACCTGCAT
>CAMCZA010000144.1 GCA_945885515.1 Ferrithrix thermotolerans DSM 19514
AGCGCCGGAGTTAAGAAAAATAAACTGCTCACCCGCGACGCTGAATGTCGCGCTAGCAACACCATCATGATCAAGACTGCACCTAAAGATAGAACGACCACCGCCCAGATCATTGAAAAAATAGTCTGAGGCGTAAAACTGATCTGCCAGTGTTCGTTGAATAATGCTGCAACTGCCAAGACGACGCCAGATGCAAGATATTGTGTGGCAGTGCCGCGCAATAGTGGCATCTCTTTGCCGAGCGCGCGTTGAATAATCGTCCCGACAGTCAAACCGGTAACCGAAATCGCCATTGCGATCATCGCAGTTATTGTGACTCCGCCATTTGTATCTTGAAGTTTTTCTAGGACGACAGCGCACACGCCAATTAATCCCAAAAAGACACCAAATATTTGTTTGCCACTTAGTGACTCTTTGAGAAAAACACGTGCAGCGACACAAGTAGCAACTGGATGAAGCCCAGCGATTAGTGCAGTAAGTCCCGAAGGGAGGCCATGGTCAATTGCAACAAATACACCGCCCAGATAAGCCGCGTGCATAAACACACCAACGAGCGGCGCAGCGAGCCGACTTGATTGAGTCATGCGCGGTGCTCCGGTCAGCGATGCGATGACCCAAAGCAAGCCAGCAGCAATGAACATTCGTACACATAAAAATGTGAGTGGACCAGAATCTCTTGTGCCATACCGGGCAACGATAAAACCTGTGCTCCACAGTGCAACGAAAACTGCTGGCGCGTAGCGCTCAGAAATCGTAGAGCGATTATTCGGCATTTTTGATATTTTGAGAGATTTTTTCAAAGCCCTTTCCAAATGATTGGATTTCAGAATCTGAAAGCAGATCGATCATTCGCCTACGAACACTGGTTAGGTGGTGAGGTGCGACTCTTTTCAGAAATTCGAAACCTTTGGTAGATAGATGGGCAAATATCACTCGCCCGTCTTGCTCATCACGTATTTGTGAAACATATTTTGCTTTCAACACTCCATCCATGCGGCGAGTCAAACCACTTCGTGAGAGTCTTAATTTCTCTGCCAGGTCACACATTTTAAGTTTTTGATCGGGGGCCTCTGAGAGCATCGCCAAAAGTTGATAATCGCCACCGTCAATTCCGAACGGCTTTAGATCTCGTTCAATTAAATTCAGCAGATCCGAAGAAGTGCTGACGAACCCTCGCCAAGCCTTCATCTCAGCCGAATTAAGCCACTTTGGGTTTGCCACATTTCAAATTCTAACAAATTTTCGTGATAGTTGCGCGCGCAACTAGTTACCGATATAGTTGTGGTCGCAACTAGTCGCAATTCGGCGCCTAGATCTAATTAAGGAGAAATTATGAATTCAATATTGTTGATCGGGCGAGTTTTATTCGCTTTTATATTCGTAACTAGTGGCTTGAGCCACTTGGCAAAGGTCGATGCAATGGCAGGTTATGCGAAATTCAAGAAGGTACCAGCGGCCAAATTTTCAGTTTTGGTTTCGGGTGCGCTTATGGCACTTGGTGGCCTTTCAATCATTCTTGGTGTCTACGCTGATCTAGGCGCTCTCGTAATAGCAATCTTGCTCTTCGTGATGGCTTTAAAAATGCACGACTTTTGGACACAAACTGATGCGCAGGCTAAACAAACAGAGATGATCAGTTTCTTTAAGAACATTTCAATGGCCGGAGGTGCGCTGATCATTTTTGCAATCGCAGCAACCGAAGGTTCTGATTATGGCTGGACATTGACAGACAGTCTTTGGCAGCTCGCTAAATAATCGCGGAGACCTAACTTTCAGTGGGCGGCACATGCGTGTGTCGCCCACTTTTGTTTAACAGCCAATGCCATTCATCGCCAAAGCGCACACACTGCTAAAACACCGACAATTCTTCGGCAAAGAATCAGATGTGTATGAGAGGTGTATAGACTGTGATCGTGGCTCGAACCAATATTGACATTGACGAAGAAGCATGTCGACGCGTAATGGAGAGGTTTAATTTGACGACCATGAAAGACGCCGTCAATTTGGCGTTGCGTACTTTGGCGATCGAACCAATGACTCTTGAAGAAGCTCACGCAATGCGAGGAACGGGCTGGGAGGGCGACCTCGCAGCGATGCGTGCCAAGCGTTTTTAGTGCCACTAATCGACACTTCGGCTTGGGTTGAGTATTTACGTGATTCAGATTCGGCGACCTGCAACGAGGTTGATCGTTTACTCAATTTTGAACCGGCCCTATGCGATGCAATTCGGATGGAGTTACTCGCTGGCGCACGAAATGAACAACATGTCGCTCAATTAGAGAAATTTTTAGCAAGAACAACTGTCATAAAAACCGAATCAATTGACTACGACAATGCAGCCGCGATCTATCGTGCTTGTCGCAGACTCGGATTAACTATCAGAACCCACATTGATTGTTTGATAGCCGCTATCGCAATTCGCACAGACACCGATCTTTTGCATAACGACTCAGATTTTGATGCAATCGCCAAAGTGACAAAACTAAAAATCTACGCAACAAATTAAAAGCTATTTGCGGCCGGCGAGCCAATCGGTTTCGTCGCGACCAAGTTCACGCAATCGCAAAACAACTGGCATCGGCATTTCGATCTCTTCACCGCTGCGAACCTTTGCAACCATTTCGCCGTGTTCATCCCAGATGTGACAAGTATTAATTGTTGACGAAAATTGTTTGATTCGCTGTTCTTGAAAATCTTCAGGTGACTTTGACGAATCATCAATGTCAGCAACCGAACTTACGCGCATTGACCAACCAGTTTGAATTGCAACTGGCGCCATTGCCGCAAGCAAAGCCCCAACATGGGTGCAACCTCGAGAGCTTCCAAAAAGTTCGCGTACTTTTGCGTTGAAACCCCGAGCAATTGACATTCCTTCAAGTTTTTTGTAATGGTCCGTGATATTTGTGCATCCGATGTGGGGGTGATTTTTAAATTCAACATTTGCTTTTGTAATCAGAAAATCTGGGTACATTATTTCGAGATCGACAATCATGTGGTGCATCCAAATTGGGTCAGGGTCATTCTCGATATACAAGCCAGCAGGTTTTTCGTCGATAACAGCACCGCGCAGCAAAAACTTCTCTTCAGAGATGCGATACGCCTTAACTTGATACTGGCGGGTGTGGATCACCGGGTAATTCGGCTCAGTTGGAAATAATTTGTTGTTGAACATCTCGCCAACGCTAACTGCGAGCAAGTTCTAGACGACTTCTAATTTGTCGGCGTTGTGCTGAACTGAACGCAGCCCGTAAATGCAAATAGCCCCACCGAAGTGGGGCTATTTGTTTCTTATTAAAATAATCTGGCGACGACCTACTCTCCCAGGAGGTCTACCTCCAAGTACCATTGGCGCGGACGGGCTTAACTGCCGTGTTCGAAATGGGAACGGGTGTGACCCCATCG
>CAMCZA010000145.1 GCA_945885515.1 Ferrithrix thermotolerans DSM 19514
ACGGAGGCAAATTTTGCTTCGTGTCTAACCGCAGTTTAGACGCGTGCGAATCGCCCGACTTCTTCAGCGAAACGATCGCGAATTTCAGCAGTCACCGAAGGCCTGGTGCGAGCAACAGCCGTTTCAAGATCTTCTGAAGTTATGTGCAAAGGTTCTTTGCCTTCTCTGATGCGATCAAACGCGGCGGCCGCGGCTCGTTGAGCGGCAAGATCAACATCACCAGGCGTGTAACCCTCTGTCATCTTGGCAATTTTTTCAATGTCTATGCCGCGTTGATCAAGCGGTGCAAGAGTTGACTGCCAATGCGCAAGACGGGCACTTAGATCTGGCGGCCCGATCGGTATGACTAAATCAAATCTTCCCGGACGCAACACGGCAGAGTCAATATCGGCGACAAAATTTGTCGCACAAACCAACAGATGCCCCGGCGCAGAACGAAATGCAGGGATCATCTTGAGCAACTCATTTACGACACCCTTGGTTGAAGGGTTGCGCTCTCGGGCTGAAGCAATTTCATCGAACTCATCAATGAACACAACTGCGTGATCTAACTGCAACAAGTCGTTCATTGCGGTGCGCAGTTCACTAGACATTGATCCGTCGCCGCTTTCAAGTTTTGACGGAAGCAATTCGATAAACGGCCAACCGAGTCGACCTGCGATCGCTTTTGCGAAAGTTGTTTTGCCAGTTCCCGGTGGACCAAACAGCAATACAGTTGCTGGCGCTTTCACACCAACACGGCTCGCAGTTTCGGGATCAGCAAGCGGCGCGACAACACGACCCGCGATGATTTGCTTTTCTTCGCGCATGCCCGAGACGCTGTCCCATAATTTTTCGGACAAAAGTTCACCGCCGTATTGATCAACAATCCGCATTGAGATTGGCGCAAGGGGTTCAAGTTTTTCGTAGAGCACGAGTCCGTGTGTCGGAGCGAACCCACGATTCAAAAGGGCAGTTTCGCCGGCCTGCGCACTCGAGAGCAGCGCAGAAATTTTTCTCACACCAAGATGCAACAACTTGTCTTCAAGACGATGCAGCATCGCAGAGCCGAGACCTTGGCGTCGCCAGTTTGGATCAATCATCACAACATTGATCCACGCATCATCGCCGACCGCACGGGCTTGCACGATGCCAACAATTCGGTCGCCTTCTAAGGCAACGACACCAGGTGCGCCCGAAGAAACATCGTTTACAAACTGAGCAACATCTACAGGCTTAGTGTCAGGCAACCCGCGACACTCTTCGAGAAGTCGCACTGCTGGACCGATGTCAGATAAAAGCAGGTCTCGAATTATCGGAAGCATATTCATAGTCTCGCAGTGCTAAATCAAAATTACTATCCACATCAAAATTGCTTATATTTGACCGAAACCGTGTGTTTACGGCATTTCGCCTGTCATCGCTCGCAAGCGTTCTTCAATCACGCTCAGTTGAGTGTTCGCCGATGCAATATGCATCACCAATTCGTACACGGCATCATTAGCGACATGTACAACACTGAAATTATTGATTTCTAAGAACACTGCAGTTGCCAACCAACCGAGTCGCTTATTGCCATCAATTAATGCGTGGTTGATCACAATTGACTGTAGAAGTGCGGCCGCTTTTTCAGTGATTGAGGGATAAGCATCTTTTTCACCAATAATTGTTTGAGGTCGCGCAACCGCTGAACCAAGAAGACCAATATCACTTATTGGTAACGGATCGCCAAAAAGTTTTCGGCATAATTCGAGAACATCGTCAAGATCGAGAAATTCTGTTGGTGAAGTCACTTACCCAATCGCTCAATCGCGTCAGCATGAACAGCCAAAATATGGTCTGCAGCCCCAGCGACGCGAGAGCGATGATCAATGCGCACGATGTATTCACGTATTGCCTGACGTGCGACCTCTTGCATTGAGATACCAATGTCAGCGGCGCAGGCTTTGAGCCCTTCTTGTTCTTCATTTGTGAGTCGTAATGTCATAGCCATGACCATATGGTATCACTTTGATACCACGAAGAGCGTTCGAATTTCGCAACGAACTAGCGAACGCAGAGTCGTCGTTCTGGCATTCGTTCTCGCCTGCGTTCTAGCCTTCGATCATGAAATATTTAGAACAAAATTATCGGCTGCTAGTCATTGTTCATCTTGCAGCATCTCTATTTATGGTTGGACTGATCTGGACAATTCAAAATGCCCATTACCCATTGTTTGCTTACGTCGGAGAGACAACATATGTCAGTTTTCAAGCCGAACATGTCGAACGAATTGGGCGACTGTTAATCGTTCCATGGCTCACAGAGGGAGTCACTTTGATCGGCATTTTTGCAATTGCGTTTTTCGGTAAGCGAAAAGAATTGCGGGTTCTCGCCGTGATTAACGGTGTAGCGATGGCGATAGTTCTAGTTCTCAGTGGCTTTTGGTCCGCCCCGGCACACGCGAAACTTGCCGACGGTTTTGACGAATCAGTGCATCAACAATTGATGACAGTAAACCTAATTCGCACATTCGCTTGGACTGTGTGCGGAATATGCGCTGTCTTGATTGCGCTGTCAGCGTGGGCTCAAGATCGCACCACTCAGCAAAACACTTAAAACCAAAGATTGAAATTAAATTGTTAGCCAGCCAGCAGCTGAACACTTGCCGATGCTTTGTTGGTAGTCAACGAGTGACGACCGATACCAATATATTTTGCTTCAGTTTGACTGAAGTCAATATTGCTCCAAATGTTGCGCCCATCAATAATCACAGGATTTTGCATTTTCTCAACTAGTTGCGATACATCGAGATTACGAAATTGCTCCCACTCGGTAACTAGAAATAACACATCGGCGCCAACGACGGCCTCATACGGTGAATCAACTATCGAAAAGATCTCAGTTGGCAAACTGCTGTACATCGAAAGCCACGACACGAGTGGATCATGCGCAACAACAGTTGCACCTTCAGCAATTAACGAGTGGATCAGCGCAACGGCAGGTGCTTCGCGAACATCATCAGTGTCTGGTTTAAACGAAAGACCCCAAACCGCACAACGCTTGCCTTTCAATGACCCGATTGCGTATTTGGCTTTGTCAAGTAGCACCGATTGTTGAGCATCATTTACTGAGATGACCGAGGCGACAAGATCAAGTGAACATCCGTGCTCGTCGCCCATCGCCGCAATCGCGCGAAGATCTTTTGGAAAACAACTTCCGCCGAAGCCGGCACCAGCGTTGAGATACTTTGCGCCGATACGTGGATCTGCTGCCATGACTCGGCGCACTTCGTTGATGTCTGCACCAACGCAATCTGCCAAATTAGCCATCTCATTCATGAAAGATATTCGCGTCGCGAGCATGGCATTTGACGCATATTTGCATAACTCCGACGAACGCGCATCCATCACCATTAACGTATTTTCGTTTAGACAAAGCGGT
>CAMCZA010000146.1 GCA_945885515.1 Ferrithrix thermotolerans DSM 19514
ATTTTGTCGCCACCTTTGCCCAACCGGATATAAATCGGATGTGGCCAATCAAGAGTTGACATCATTAAACGATTCATCTCATCGGCATCACATGGCGCTACTACGGCCATATTCGGCAACGCTCGCATAATTGCAATATCTTCGATCGCCAAATGCGTCGGCCCGAGTGGTGCATAAACACCGCCGCCACCGTTGGCGATTAGACGAACGGGCAAATCATGGATACAAAGATCTACTGCTACCTGTTCGTAGCAACGACGAGTCAAGAAAGTGGCGATCGTATTCACATATGGGATGAAGCCTTCCATCGCCAAACCAGCAGCCATACCTACGATGTATTGCTCGCTGACACCTTCCATGAAGAATCTTTTTGGAAACTCAGTTTTCATTTTGTCGAGTACGCCCGGACCAAGATCAGAACCGACGAAAACAACTCGTTCATCAATTTTGCCGAGTTTGTAGACGCAATCAAGTGCAGTTTTACGCATTAGAGGCAGTCATACATTTGTTGGATATCGGACTCGGTCATGCCAGATTTGTGATGCCACTCGGGGTTTCCCTCTGCAAACGGAAACCCTTTACCTTTTATTGTGTGACAGATAATTGCCGAAGGTGCGCTATTTGAAAAAGGTAATTTTTTAAAAATTGCTTCAAGTGCCGAGACATCGTGCCCGTCAACTTCGTGAGTTACGAAACCAAAACTTTTCCATTTATCAACTAGTGGCTCGAGATCTAAGACCTCAGATGTCTTGCCATAACTCTGCAACTTGTTGTAATCCATCATTACTGTCAAGTTTGACAACTTGTGTTTGGCTGCTGCCATGCCGGCTTCCCAGTTCGAGCCCTCATTAATTTCGCCGTCACCCGTAAGAACAAAAACACGACTATTACGGTTTTGCAAGCGCATTGCGAGCGCCAAACCAACTGCGATCGGCAACCCGTGACCAAGCGCACCAGTTGATGCCTCGACACCCGGAACTTTGCCCCGCTCAGGGTGACCGCCGAGGCGAGATGTCGGCCGACAAAAACTTTCTAGTTCGCTAATCGGGAAAAACCCCTTATCCGCCAAAATTGCATACAAAGCAAGACATCCATGCCCCTTGCTCAATACAAAACGGTCACGGTCAACTGACTCAGGATTTGCAGGATCAAACTTAAGCACCGAGTCATAAAGCACTCGCAGAATTTCGATCATCGACATTGACGAACCGAGATGGCCTCTACCGCCACCGCGCATCGCGTCAATCACATAACGGCGCAATAATTTTGAGCGATCGTCCATCTGCACTACAAAATTGTCCGATCTACATTCATTAACATCAACTTAGCCTTCTCTAATTGCCTCAACTGTGCGCCACGAATATCAGTTTGCATTCTACTCTGCGCATTCAAACGGTTCTTTATTTTGTCGGCTCTGTATTCATTCAACATAATCAGCGCCCATCTAATTGCATACAACGGATAGAGCGCATTAAATCGGACATCGAACTTAGGGTCATCAGAGAAAACTTTTTTTGCTTCGCTGATCCATTGTTGTTGCGCATTCTGGTTCAGAGACATCCCTGGGTGCAAACAAAAATCTGCCGTGAGTTTGACGGGGTCATCCCAGCCAAAGTACTCAAAATCAAAAAACACTAAATCGTTCAACGGCGTGGCGATTGCATTATGTAGACCAAAATCTGACGGGCTGAGAGTCCAAAACTTTGAGTCAAGAATCGTGTTGTATCTATCACCAAGTAATTGATTGGCCCTGGCAATTGTGTGATTCAAAACTGTCGACAATGAGTTGTCAACAAAGTTGCGCAAATCAGAATCTTCGATTGATTTGAGTGCTTCAAGTCGTGAACTTATTTGTGATTCAACAAACGATGGAGTCAAACAAGCCTCAGTTGCAAAATCAAACTGGGAGCCTGGCGGCAGCGCACGACTTGCTTGCGTCAAAATGCGAATGAACTCTGCAGCTTTAGACAGGTGTTCTTTGTTAATCTTGTCAGCCGGCGAACCCTCAATCCAACTAATCAGAGACCAGTTCAAGTCTTGATTTGTGTTTACTGGGGCTGGCACAGGCAGATTATTTTGTGAAAGAAAAGACAACGCCAACCATTCGGTCTTTCGGCGTGGTCGATTATCTACTGCCAAGTCTGGATAAACCTTAAGAGCAAGCGCTCCAACACTAGTTTCAATTCTAAAAATCTTGCTATTGCCCCGACCTTCAATGCGCTTTGCCGCCGAGCAATTTATCTCTGGACAAATTTGCTGTGCACCATATAAAGCAAAGTCTGCTTCAAGGTCACCAAATAAATCATTGCCGACTTCGCGCCAAGACTGCATCGTCGTAATGCTTGAATTCTGCACTGGCAACACGCCAAATAAAATTTTGCGGGTGTCAACCGGAAACGACTCGTCGCCTAATACTTCGTCTAGATCATCAATAAATACATCAAGTTGCAGATCTGTGATCTTTTGTATTTTTTCATCTCGGGTTTCGGCATAAAAAACATTTTGCAACGAAATTTGGGAACTTGCGTCACCAGCCAGTTTTCGGTCGATCAACCAGTTGGTTGCTGCAGTTCGCAACGGGGTTTTTGATTCATCAAAATGACCCAACTTGGTTTTATGGCTTACTATGAAAACTTCATGATTGCCTGAGAGCGCTCGCAACACAAACTCATACACGCCTGGATACAAGGTGGCAAGGTCAATATGTTTTCCATAAACCAGTCCTTGAACTCTCTGCCATGCAAAGTCACCATCTGGACTTTGAACTAGTTCTAGTTTTAGTTCACGCTTGGTGAGCGCTTTGGTTTCGTAGCCGAGCAGTTGTGCGACTTGCGGAAACGCTTGGTCATAATTTGCAATCGTGTTATCAAAATCGAGGCCGATCCTCAATATCACGCCAACTTTTCGGATTGTATTCGCTTGATATTGAAGTATTTGTCGTCGGTCAGAGAATTCGGCAACAAGCCACTTTCAAGCGCATTCTTCATGTCAACAATCGCATCACGAATTGTGTGCTGCGGCACGAAGCCGAGCGTTTTTGAAATCTTTTGGGATGAAATATGATACGAGCGGTTGTCGTCTGATGGTGACGTCACTAGCTCAACATCATCACCCATTACATCTCGCACCGAAAGTGCGAGTTCTTCGACGCTCTGGTTCTCGTATCCTGCATTAAAAATCTCGCCAGCGATCAATTCTCTTGGCGCGTTCAACAGCACGACATATGCTTCAACCATGTCGGCAATGTGAATATTTGGTCGAAGTTGTTGACCACCAAATACTGTGATTTTGCGTTTGTGAAAAGCGAGGTTCGAAAGAATATTCACGACCACGTCGAGTCTCTGTCGACGCGAATACCCACAGACTGTTGCTGGACGAATTGTCACTGTCGT
>CAMCZA010000147.1 GCA_945885515.1 Ferrithrix thermotolerans DSM 19514
AAGCGAGAATTCATTGTTTCTACAAGCGCACGTGAGCGCGGCTCGTTGAGATCCATCCCACGACTTGCAACAACTGGGTAGACAAGACAGAACAATGCTGTGCCTCGATATTGCAACCACAATCGATCTCGATCTAACTCGGTAACGCCGTTCGAACGCAAACCTTCAAGCCATCGCTCAAATAGTTCGCCCTCGTATTTGCTTGCATCTTGGGCAGTCAAACTTTGCGTCACGAAATAGGCAAGGTCATACGCGCCAGACCCAGTGCCGATTAATTGAAAGTCATACAAAATAAAATCATTGTCTTTCGTGAACATCATATTGTCGGCACGAAAGTCGCCGTGAGCCAAAGTTGTTGGTCCATCCATCAGTGACGACATCAAATTACCAATCTCTGGTGCAAATTTTTCACCGATTCTTAACATTGACTCTGAAAGGTCAAGCTCTTTTTTAACTTTCTCCCAACCTTCAGCGAAAACTATTGGCAAGATCGCTGGATAAATTGGATCGCTGAAGGCAATCGTCGTGCCGTCGGCGGCAAGACCATCGGCTTTGCCCCACCACTTGGCGTGAATTTTTGCCAATGCATCCACCGCGCGTCGAGCATCTTCAATACCAATTCCGAGTGTTTGGTCAATAATTCGGTGACCTGCCAAATCTTCAAGCACCATCGCAAATTGACTCGTCTCTTCATTGATTTCGCCGTACAAAGATTTTGGTGTAATTACTGGGCATTCTTTGGCTAAAGATTTGAAAAATCGAACTTCACGAATGTACATGCGCAGAATTGAAGAAGTGAAAACTGCTGCTTCATCGAGCGCTGGCATTTTTACGATCACGCTGGCTGGACAATTTTCGCCAGTAAGTTTCGCGCGATAAACCGCGCTGGCAACACCAACACCCACTCCGATGATGCCGATTTCGGCTGTCTTAATCTTTAGACCAGTTGCTTCAGCCAACCAATCAGCATTGACGTCATTAATCGAACCAGGTATTGCAGCAACCATCTTGTCCCCCAAATAGTTATGTTGCCCAAATTTAACTCGCTAGACACCAAAATGTCGTATTGGCGCGAGAATCTCTTGCAATTAGATAACTTCTAATCGCTAATCCCTAGGGGCAGAAGACTTTGCCTTTAGTTTTAAATTTCCGTATTTTGTTCTGTTGCGCGTCGGTTAGACCGACAATAGTTTTCAAATCAACATCACAAAAAATTGCATCAGTCAAGTTTGCGCCTTCAAGATTTGCGCCAGACATTTGTGCCGCAGTGAAGTCAACATCGCTGAGATTTGCGCCCTTGAAGTTAGCCCGAGTCAAATCTGCGCGAATAAAAAGCGACTTTGCGAGATTTGCCCCTGAGAAATTTGCGCTACTCAAAAAAGCAGCACTGAAATTTTGAAAATCTAGCTGCAATCTAGAAAAATCAACCTCCACCAGGTTCGCAAATTGACACTGCGTAAGCCTGATACACAAAGTGTCTAGAACCGTGGTCGCTACAGGAACAGAAGTCGCACTGGTTGTGCTCGGGGCAAGCATCGTGCTTGTTGTAGATATTGCAGTAGTCGTTTCTGGGGCACTACCCACACTCGTGTCTGAGTTTTCAGCAGCGACTGTCACTTCTGGCACAGCCGAAATTTCAGTGACATTTTGCGATGCTGATTGCGAATCGCACCCAACAAACATAAAGAGGGCCGATGCTAATAAGAATCGTTGCCCAATCACGGCTTAAATCTTAGTGGCACACGATGATCCAAAAAGTCAGGCAAACTGTAGGGAGATGTTCTCACTTCAAATCCTTATTTTTGTCTCCGCGAAAAAACCAGTCGAAGAAGCTGGCTTCGCCAAGTTTATGACAAAGCCAGTTGTCGCTATCGCTATAGTCCTCGGCTGTTTCATTTTCACGCGCATCTCGTATTTGATTTTGAGTATCGTCGTTAGACGCATTGCCGATCGAAGTCCATCTAACGCGGCGAATTGGTGGAAGAACAGCGTTCGCCGAATTGGTTCTGAAACGATTGAAGGCGGAGAGCAGCGTCGTCGTCAAAGAATTGACGCAGCGACTCGAATGCTGCACCACTTCATCAGTCTTGCTGCTTGGATCATTTCTCTGATTGCAATTTTTAACGTGCTCGACCTGAACGCTGCTTTCTTTCTTTCGAGCGCCGGTTTCTTGGGCGCAGGATTAGCGGTTGGTGGTCAACACCGGGTAAACGATTATTTAACGGGCCTCGCAGTACTTCTTGAGGACAGATACGGAGTAGGTGACGAGATTGAGGCTGAACTTGGTTGGCAAAAACCGATTCATGGTTTTGTTGAACATGTCGGCATGGTCACGACGAGACTGCGCGATGGCGTCAGCACGGTTCATATTCCTCATAGTCAACTTTCAAGTGTGCGAAATCTAAGTCAGGAACCAGTTATGACCAAACTTGAAATGATGATTTCTCCAAGTAACGCAAGTGCAAATACTGTCTCAAATACAATGCGCGACTTGGCCGGAACAAAAGGTTTGACAACGGTTTTATTTGTTGATGACATAGTGGCTGCCGGCGACGGTGACAGGGTCGAATTGAATGTCAGAACTTCACGCCCACTCACAAGTCATGAACGCGAATTGCTCGTTCAGCGTGCGTCTGAAGTTTTATCTCAAGATAAGTGAACTAGAACTGAATGCTTCGGCGACTCATAGTCTCGATCATTTTGATTTCAAGTTCTGGCGCTTCAGTAGGTTTGGCCACCAGTGACGGCTCGGCTGGCGCCGATCAGAAAAAACGTTTCACTTATATTTTTCCTTTTTCAAAAGTCGCCGTAGATTATCCTCGAGATCACATTGACTACCCCGCAACCGATATTGAGGGCTGTTACGCCCATGTGCTTTCCCCGACTTCTGGACTTGTGTTTGACGTCGAAACAAAAGATAAGTGGGACGAAAAACTTGACACCCCAGGCACTCGCGGTGGGTTGACCGTCACGATTCATGGTGATGACAAAGTTCGTTATTTTTTTTCACATCTTGGCAGGGTCAAAGTAAGACAAGGTGACCGCGTAGAACCAGGCCAGTGGATCGGTGTGATGGGTTCTTCCGGCAATGCTCGAATCACACGGTGCCACACTCACTTCGGTATTTCTCGAATTTGCCCACAAGGTGAATTTGAAGTTCTGCGGGGCGAAATCTGGCCATGGCGATTTTTAGATGCGTGGCGAAGCGGCATCAACAAATCACCAGTTTCGGCCAAAAATCGTGTGATCAAAGCGTCGCCAGCCGCGTGCGAAGTCGCCGCCGCCAAAAAATAAAACACAAAATCAACTTGGTAGTAATCTGCCAAGGGTGAAGCCGAATGTCTTGCTGATAACGCTGGATCA
>CAMCZA010000148.1 GCA_945885515.1 Ferrithrix thermotolerans DSM 19514
ACATCGCTGCAAGCATTGGCTGCTGAGATCGCACCAAAGTCATCTGGGTCGTCAACAAGCGGTGGAAAGAAATCTGTCGTGCTAACTAAAGCAACATCTTCGCTGACTTGATAAACCGCGGCATCATCAAACGGCGCTAAGCCAACCAATAACGCAGGATCAATTTTTGGTTGTGCTCCACTTGCTAGTTCGCTGACTAGATCTGTCAGTAACGATGCCCCCCATTTGGCAGCGCACCCGCCACACGATGTCCACTCAGTTAATTTGATTGGCACAGAAAACTGTGGACTCGCCAAGTTCATATCAAAAGCCTATTTCACGCCGACATTTGCAAAACCACTGAGCAAAGTTTCACCACGAATATCAGTGCTTGAAAAAGTTTTATCGATCGCGCTTGCCACGACACGCACCCCAGTTGGTCCGTCAATATCCCATAACAATGCTGGGCGCTCACCATGCCAACGCACCGCAAACGAAATCGTGTGCTGCGGTGTTGCCAGCAGTTTGTGACACTCAAAATTCACGCCCAACCAAGACTCGTCAATCCCGCGGGGGCAAATATCAATATTGCCGTCGCGGCGGTGCGCTACAAGTTGTGATTCAATCCACGACGGACAACGCAAACTTGACTTCGTAAATGCAGTCATTTCGCGCGACACATCTGACTCTGGCAGGTTTGCCCAAACTCGCGCCACGTCGTCGCGCCCGCGGCTCTCGCCGGCGCGGTCAAGAACCATGCCAGCCGCCAAGATCGCACGATCTTCATCCCACTGGACCGCCTTATTCTGCGCACAACGCTTAATTATCTTTTCAGCAGCAACGGCAATATCACTTGACCACTGCGCCGCTTTGTCGCCGAGCCGAACACGCTCGGCAATATCTAAAACAAATTCAAGATCATCAGTTTGACGATCAAGTATTTGAGGCTCACTCAGCAAAATTTCGCACCGTTTTTGTGTCAATAGTGTCGACCACGAAAGTTCTGGCAAATCAACACGACTAGAAACTTGTAGCGCTGCAATCCAGCCGCGTTCAACTTGTTCAAAACTCGGCAACGCTTCAAGTTCACTTGCTGAAAGTTGCGCCGAATTGCTGTCAGCACCGACTTGAACCGCCACCCGCATCGTGGCGTGATGCCCAACCGGAAACACGACACTGCCACTAGGTAGGTCGATGCCCTGCACTCCAGTCGGGCTTGGTGCACGCATCGCCGAAATATCGCCACGGTCAAATGCCACGGCAAATGGCAAAGACGAGTCGTTATAAATTTCAACGACAATAATCCCGCCAGAATTAGCAACGCCATAAATACGCTGAACCGCGTCACCACCCGGAACTTTCAGCCGAGTCTCAATCACCGGCACACCAGAGACTTGCCGTTGACGCACAGTTGTTTCTCGCGCCGGCTCATACCACCGATCGTCTGCGGCGATAAACCAGCGCAAACGAACCTCAGCATCAACCAATAAATCACCCCAAGGTGTGACTTCACCCCGCCACTGCGCGCCCCGCACCCCAACAGCAAGCATTAATCCAACTCTGCTTTGCTGGCTCGAGACATTAGTTGCACCATCGCATCGCTCGCACTTGTCGTGCCTTCGCAAACTGCTGCAACTTGCTGGGTGATCGGCATATCGACTTTGTATCGCTGAGCCAGTTGCGATACCGAGAGTGAAGACTTAACACCTTCAGCGACCATCTTCATTGATGCGGTAATAGATTCAATCGATTCGCCTCTACCCAGTCGCACACCGACTGCATTGTTACGGCTTTGTGCCGACGCACACGTCGCGATGACATCGCCGATTCCGGCTAATCCTGTGAATGTGCTTGGATTAGCGCCAAGAGCGACCCCCAGTCGTGACATCTCTGCCAAGCCTCGCGTGATCAATGTGGCTTTTGAATTATCACCAAAACCCATTCCTTCTACTATGCCTGAGGCAATCGCAATAACATTTTTTACGACGCCACCTATTTCGCAACCAAGCACATCAGGGTTCGTATACACGCGCAAAGTTGGTCGAGTCAGCAACGCCTGAATTTGTTTTGCAACCACATCATCGGTGCACGCGACAACCGTGGCGGCAGGTTGGCCAGCCAAAATTTCGTGTGCCAAATTCGGGCCTGTTAAAACTGCGACACTATGGCGCGGCAAAACTTCAGCAATGACTTCGCTCATTCGCATCAAAGTTTTGCGCTCTAGACCTTTTGTCAAACTGACGATCGGTGCGCTCGTCGAAATATATTTCGCAACTTCAACAAGCACCTCACGAAAACCGTTTGACGGCACCGCCATCATCACGACTGATGCGCTTTGCACAATTTCTTGCAAATTTGCCGAACATGACAAACTCTCGGTCAGTACTGCTCCACCGAGATAGTCGACATTTTGGTGTTGAGTGTTGATCTGTTTGGCAAGTGCATCTCGCCGCGCCCACAATATTGTTGGCTGATTTTGCGCCACGACACTGGCAACCGTCGTTCCCCAAGATCCGGCGCCAATTACTGCAATATGCGAATCCACGATCATTAGCGTATGCGCACGACGGCTAGTGCTAGTTGCAACTTTCGCCCAAGTAAATAGTTCGTGGCGCACAACCGTAGGCTTCGCAGGTGCCTTCAACGACACCCGAATCGCAGACGAATTTGATCGATCAATCGCTAGCAGTCGTAATTCCGATAAAGGCTTTTCATCAGGCCAAAGAACGGCTGTCAGATTTACTTACGCCAAGTGAGCGTTTGGTGCTGGCAAAAATGTGTGCCGAACGAGTGCTTCGTGCCGTCGCTGGTTACAAGGTTTTTGTTGTCTGTGATGACGAGGCGGTCGCTCAGTGGGCCACAGCGCATAACGCCCAGATTGTTTGGCAAACAGAGGCTGGTCTAAATAACGCAGTTCGGGCCGGGGTTGCAGCCGCTCGTGTCAACAAATTCGAACTGGCGATGATCGTCCACAGCGACCTGCCCCTTGCGACGAGCTTTTCTCAACTATTCAGTGACTGCGATCTAGACAGTCTTAAAACTTCGATCACGCTGGTGCCAGATCGACACGAAGACGGAACCAATGTGATGATTTTGCCGACATCTAGTGACTTTGAGTTCGCTTATGGACGCAACAGCTTTATCACGCATCAACATTTGGCCAAAAAATGTAATCTAGCTTTGCGAATTATTTATGATCAACAATTGTCTGTTGACATTGACACTGCCGAAGACTTAGCGGTGGCTCAAAGTCTCGAAAAAAATAACTAGCGACACCCGTAAATTGAAGAAGAGGGGCCGAAGCCCCTCTTCTCACAGTATTCCGAACCGTATTGCTTGAATTGGCTTAAAGCCTTATTTCTTCTTGGCCTTACGCTTCTTCT
>CAMCZA010000149.1 GCA_945885515.1 Ferrithrix thermotolerans DSM 19514
TATCCGGCCCTACCCGCAACGACATTTGCTTCAAATGTGTCACCCAAATAATGACTTGGAAACGACTTGGCAAATTCGTTCAGTAGAGGTTTGGCGATTAATCGAAAGCCAGATGTTGAATCGGTGACTTTCGTCTTGCACGCACGAGATGCGATAAAACCAAGAATGTGCATTGCAAACCGCCGATGCCATGCAACTTTCATTGACTCCTGCGAATCTCTAAATCGACTTCCGATTACTAAATGCGTCGAGGTTTTTTTCCAGACATCCTCTAAATTTTTCAGATGGCTCGCAGGATGTTGGCCGTCGGCGTCGCACTGAATAATAGCGTCGTACCCTTCGTTCATCGCATATCTAAAACCACATCGCAATGCGCCACCGACGCCCAAGTTGAGTTTCATCCGTAACACGACGGCACCTGCTTGGCTTGCTAATTCGGCAGTCTTGTCGCCAGATCCGTCGTCTACGACAACAACGTCGTAGCCTGACTTTCTTATCTCCGTGACAACACTATGAATAGTGGCCTGTTCGTTCAAGGCTGGCACCACTACAAGTGGAGATGTTCGCACTTTTAGTTCTACTTAGTTTTTTTAGCTTGAAGACGCTCGAATTTCTCGCGCAACAACGCAGTCTCTTGGGTCAACGAATCGACTCGGCGTTGGTTTCCTGAGATGCTGACAGTCAATTGCAAAAATAACAGCGCCACACCCACGGCAGTTATCGCGATAAGCAATGCGATTGGTGAAAGCCGCAACCATGTCGCCAGTGGCGTCATCATTGGCAAAAGTAACGACGCAAACACGCCGAGCGCACAGATCATTAACCAGCCAGTCGTGTACCTGAAACTGATCTTGCGTCGCCTCGAAAATCTGATCACAAGCATCCCGAATGCAATGCAACCGCCCGCCAACTCAAGTGTGTGAATCAAATCAGCAGACATCACTAAAACCCTAACATTCAAAAAAACTAACCATATAATTCTGAGAGTTTGGCTTTAATAGTTAATAAATCCATTCGTGTTCGAGCAATATTTTGGTTAACTTCAGACGCGTTATCAACTAATTGATCATCAGTAAGAGCCCGTAAAATTGCGGCACTTAGAGCACCTATATCATTTGGTGGAACTAATAGAACTGAGACTCCGTCTTTCAACCACTCACCAGCACATGAAGTATCCGTCTGTACTGGAAAGGCACCAGTGCAAACAGCTTCTTTCACTGTTGCTGGCAGACCATCAGAAAGCGATACCCCGACGACTACTCTTGCGGACAAAAATAAGTCTTCCATCTGTTTAGTCGTCATTGAATGCTTCAACTTAACTTGAATATTTAGACCCGACCGTTTCCGAAGCCGCTTTGCCATCTGCGCTGTTCGATAACTACACGAATATATAACGATTTCGTAACTTCTCAACTGATTCACTAGTGAAACCAGTGATCTAATCGCTAGTGGGCCGAGACCGACGAAGCCGCTATATCCCTTAATCGCTACTATCTTGCGCTTACTCGGTAAAACTTGCCGATGAGAGTCGTTCAACAATCGCCAATCAACTCCACCTGAAGCTGGAATGCCATAAACACACTCACCGACAAAGCCCAACTTTGTTGCCAGAGCCTCGTCACGTTCACATTCGGTGATCAAAATATTCACTCGTGGAAAGAGAAGCGATATTTTTTGGCGATGTTTTGGAAATCTTTGAAACCAGAACAGATCTGAGCCCCAAATCGAAAGAATAATTTTTGGTTCGGATTTAACCGTCTTAAGGGCTTGATCAGTTAAATAACCAGCATGTTGTGTTTCCATGATGTGAATTATGTCGGGCTTGAATTTATTTATTTCTCGGGCTAGAAGTTTGGCCCGAAAGAAATTTGCAAACACTAAATCGGCAATACCTAATGGCAGGGCAGCCCAATTCATCCATTGCGAAATTCTCACTTTAGTTTCAACTTTCAGAATGAGCCGTTGCTTAATCAATGAGTGAACCCGCCGATGTGGAGTGGACGGAAACAACATGAAATCAATCGCTTCGCCATCAAACTGGCTTATCCAGCGACCCGTGTGAACACTGTCAACCATTGCGACAAGCAATACTTTTTTCATTTGCGAGCCAATACTGATTGACAAAGCTCCACAAACTCCGTTGTAAATTCCTGCCAATTTCCTTTTGATGCGACAAGTTCTCTGCCCGCCACAGACAATTGATCTCGCTTGGGTTTGTTGAGCAAAAGATCATTTACTGCCTGTATAAATTCAACACCAAGTGGGGCATAAACAACCGATTTCGAATCACCCGTATAACCAATCAATCCTTTAAGCGGTGTTGATACAACAGGTATTCCGCACGCAAGTGACTGTAACACGCGGCCAGGTAACGCACAGTCTGTGACTAGTGATGGTACAAAAGTATTTACAGACACATCAGCCAAACAAATGTGTTTAACCAGTTCGGAATAGTCGACAAATGGGCGCATTATCACTTGGCTCTGCACACCAAGGCGATCAATCGTCTCAGCAATATCTTTCTTGGCTTCTCCGCTACCAATAATTAAAAAGAAAATATTCTCATCGTTTCGTAAAGTTTCAGCAAAAAGTTCAAGAAACTGTTCAAGGCCGCAGTAACGATAAAGTGTTCCTCGATAGAACACGACTTTATGTTTCGGATTGATCCCATAGTTGCTCGCTAAATCTTGATCTCGGGCAAATCGCGCGAATCGCTCTGTATCTAGCCGAGGGTAATCAATTGAAATAATATTTGAATCAGCGCCGAAGCTCGCGCAATACTCTACCAACGCGGCGTTATGCACCGAAATATGAGCTACATTTCTGTAAATAAATCGCTCGGCCGTTCGTATTAGATTTTTAAAAAACGAACCTCGAAGCAGGTGAGAAACATCTATGGCTCGAAAAATCACGGGAACGCGCAATAACTTTGCCACCAGCACCGTCTGCCAGCCGTTTGTCGGCACCCCATAAAGCACAATCAAGTCAATTTTCTTAGAGCGAATTGTTTTGATTAGCAACGGCACAAATGTAAGCGACGCAACCAAACGGTCAGCCACACCTGGCAAGATTCGTCCAGGGGTCCGCACCTCTACTGTTGAACCATAATGAGTGCGAGATTGGATACGTGAGAAAGTCGTGCGAAAAAACCGCGAATTTGATGATTTCTTGTCTACCAAAACCTCAGGATAATCAATAAAAATGACTGAATGTCCAGCAATAGACAGCAACTCTGGGATGTCGTGAATCTCAAAAGTGACTTTATCTCGCCAATTAACTTCGTGAATAAATAGAAAATTCATCAAACACAACTATTTGAACCATACGCGTTT
>CAMCZA010000150.1 GCA_945885515.1 Ferrithrix thermotolerans DSM 19514
TAACTGCCCGCCGAGATGAGCAAAAATGTCAGACCTGTAAACAGCCCCCATGTTGCCAAAAGAATTGTTTTGCGATTTGAGTTCAGCTGGGGGAAAAATCGCATACATTCAGTCAAGCACGGGTTATTAAATCAAAATGAGTTCTTTGACTGGCAGTTTTGTGACTTTAATCGGTTCAACAAATTGAGCCATAAGCAACTAGCCTGACAGCGACTTGGGTCGCTAGCTCAGTTGGTAGAGCGACGGACTTTTAATCCGCAGGTCCAGGGTTCGATCCCCTGGCGACCCACTTTTATTTGTCGGTTTAGAGTCGTGACCAGATTTCGTTGTGTTGCGCAGTTTTTTCACGGGTAAGGCCGGCCTGCTTCAATGCAGATTGCACCAGTAGTTGACCTGATTCGAACTCTGGAACCTCAACTAGCAAACTTTTCACTTTCGATAAGACGGTTTTGCCGCCACTGAGAATCAGGCCCTCTATACCGTCAACATCAAGTTTGATGTAGTCAGGTTGCGCGAGCCCGAGCCAAGTTAGGGCTTGGTCCATTGAAAAACCAATTGTTTGATATTCAAATTCGACTTCGATGGGCTGACCATTCTCCGCATAGTTTTCGCCAAAGGTTGAACCAGAGTTTCCCCATTCGATTGACTTCATCAAAAGTTTGGCCTGTGTAACATCGCTGCTTAATGGATTAGGGACCACCGTGACTTGAGACTCGAGGTTATTCAGCCAAATGTTTCGAGACAAAAATTCGATGTTAAATGGCGAGGGCTCGAATGCGACGACTTTCATATTCTTTTTTAGGCCTGCGTAAATTACATATGAGCCAATATTTGCGCCAATATCCCAAAGCACAGAATTTTCTGTCGCTTCGTCAATCCATTGCAGGGTTGTTGGTTCTAGAGGGGGAGTATCTTCGAACCGACTCTTCAACCACGAGAACTCAATTGTTGAATAATGCACCGTTACATCGCGAATTTTGGTGCTGGCTGTCTGCGAGATCGCGAACCTTGTTGTCATTGAGATCAGAGTTCGACCAAGCCTGAAGCGCTGTAAGGTCTCGAGCACTCGCCGCGCTACTTTGCCCTTTGTTGATCGCTGCAAAGATTGGTGGAGTGGAAAGTTTCGTGATTGAGGCATTAGACAACTTTAGTTCAGATTGGTGTTGTTGATTAACTAGTAGCGAGTTGTTGCATGCGGTGGGCAAGATGCGAGTGCGATTTGAGCATCGTTTCAAGTTTTGTGCTGACGATTGCGTGATTGCGCACAACATGTTTGCCGTGCACGATTGTGTCGCGCGCCGCAACTGGACCGCATCGTAACCACGCTTCGATTGGGTCGGCAATCGCACCTGCGAATGCCGGGCCGGTTAGAGACCAAATCGCAACATCGCCAACACTGCCAACCGATAACTCACCGATTTCACCAACTCGACCAAGACACCCGGCCCCACCACGAGTTGCGCACTCGAGCGCCATGCGTGCCGTGCCCGCGGCGGCACCACTGCGTAATTTGGCGAGCAACATTGCTTGGCGCGACTCAAGCCACATTGATGCGCTATCGGCCGAAGATGAGCCATCTACGCCGATACCAACATGCACACCAGCAGCGATCAGATCAATCACCGGTGCAACACCAGATGACAAAATCAAATTGCTGCTTGGACAATGTGCCACGCCAACTCGCGCCGCACCAAGGCGTTTAATTTCTTGCGGGTTTGGCATTACACAATGGGCGAGCCAAGTTTTGTCATGGCACCAGCCGACTTCTTCTAAGTAATCCATTGGTCGACAACCAAATGTCGCCAATGAAAATGCATCATCCTCGGAGTTTTCGGCAAAGTGGGTGTGTAGGCGCACGTCAAGTTGTGCAGCCAACTCTGCAGAGTCAATCATCAATTGTTTTGTAACACTAAAAGGCGAGCAGGGTGCAAGCGCAATACGAATCATCGCCCCATGACTGCGATCGTGATGTTGTTCAACGGCGCGTTTCGACTCGTCGAGAATCACATCATGGTCTTGCACCACATCATCAGGTGGTAACCCACCATCTTTGATTGACAACGACATCGACCCGCGCGTTGGATGAAAACGCATGCCGATATCGCGTGCCGCGGTGATTTCGGCACTTAGTAAATCTCCAGCGCCTGCCGGGTGAACATATAAGTGGTCAGTTGAAGTTGTGCAACCCGACAACGCAAGTTCGGCAAGACCAACCCACGCAGAAACATGCGCCGACTCTTCATCAAGCGAACGCCACAATGGATACAGAGTTTGTAGCCAACCAAATAACGGCGCATTCGTCATCGGCGGAAACGCCCGCGTCAAGTTTTGATACAGGTGATGGTGTGTGTTCACGAGTCCAGGCGTGACAAGACAATCTGTCGCATCGACAACTTGTTTTGTGGGCGGCGGTGCACCGCTTCCGATTGCAGAGACAAAACCATTAGTGATCGCTACCCAGCCGTTTACGATCTCTCTGCGCTGATTATCCATCGTCGCCACTAGCGACGAGTTCGCAATTACAAGATCAGCAGTTTCTGTAGTCAGATATTTAAGTCGCGAAGTTCGCTATTCGCGTGTCGTTCATCGGCATCGCGATATAACAAGTGACCGAGCAACGCAGCGATACCAGCTGTTGATAAACCAACAATTATCGGAAACGCCAACAACGCCAAAACGAGAATTATTGCGCCGGCCATATTATTTCTCAGGCTTGTAAGCCCAAGCCTCAATTTCAACTGCACCGCCCGCAGGTAGTGATGCAACACCGATTGTGCTGCGAGCAGGTCGCGACTCGCCGAAGCCTTCAACATACGCTTCGTTGAAAGTTGCGAATGTATCCATATCTGTTAAAAAACACATTGTTTTTTTCACGTCGTTAATGTTCGCGCCAACGCTTTTTAGTTGACCTTTGAGATTTTCGATTGACTGCGCAGTTTGAGCTTTTACTCCACCGCTGACGATTGCTCCATCTTTGAGTCCGAGTTGACCAGAAACGATGATCCAATCTCCGGCACGAACAACTGGCGTGTACGGACCAATAGGTGCGGTTTGTTTTGACATGTAATTAATCGTAGATGATTTTTGCGCCAATAAGATAACTCAATGAATCAGATAAGTCGCCGAAGGTTTATTTATGGATCAATTGGCACTGTTGGTTCCACGTTGACTCTGTTAAGTGCGTGTGGAGCCGACGACTCTGCAATAAAAGACATTGCTCAAGATTCAGATCAACAGTCGACGAAAGATCTGCA
>CAMCZA010000151.1 GCA_945885515.1 Ferrithrix thermotolerans DSM 19514
GCACACTGCACGACGTGCAACTGCCTCAATCGGCGAGGGCTTCGATGACCAGCGTGCACTTCGTGGCGATTTCGTGGCGCAAGTCGACCGGTGCAGGCTTGGCAAATGTCGGCTTGCGAAAGCGCAATACTTTTGCGCCAGCAGTTGTCAGTCGCGATTCGAGTTGATTCAAGAAAATATCGCCTCGTGCTTTTGAAATATCAAGCAAGCCGATTGTCTGGCCCGAAATAGTCTCCGGTCGGGCGAGTAGTTCGCGCGAACCCAGCTTTCTCTCACTGGTCGGATCAAGAATCACGCGACTCGTCATGCATTCACCAACCTAGTCACTGTTTCACAAGTTTTTAGCATTGGCAGATCGGGTCTTTCAGCTGGGACAACTGCTTAAGTTTTGCTGAATTAGAATGTCAGGGTGCCAAAGCTAAAACTGCTAAATCAACTTGATTTTACGAAAGTAACATCTTGCAGACTATGTGGCTCCGGGGACTTAAACGTGGTTTTCAGACTGCCAGATGCACCATTCGGTGATCGTTATTTGCCACCAGGGGGAGGCGCCGAATTCGCGAACCTGATTCCACTCGAGATTGTCCAGTGTGTGGTTTGCAATAATTTTCAGACATCTGTCGTGGTGAATGTGAAAACTATGTACGAGCATTACCTTTCCCGACCAGGAGCGGTCAACAAAGTTTTGAGTACTTCATATCAGGAGTATGCCGAGCACTTGGACAAGCTGCTTAATCTCACACCAGAAGATTTGGTTGTAGAAATTGGAAGCAATGACGGACTCTTTGCGTCGTATTTTGCAGAGAAAAATATTCGCTGTCTTGGTGTTGACCCAGCGAAAAATCTTGCCGACGTTGCTTTATCGCGTGGCGTCAAAACAGTGTCATCGTTTTTTGGGCGTTCATTAGCGACTCAACTAATTAGTGAATATGGAAAAGCAAAACTCATAGTTGCAAACTTTATGGTTGCGAATGTTCCTGATTTAGATGACTTTATGAGTGGCGTTTCAGACTTCCTTGCAGATGATGGCATTTATGCGATGGAAACTAACTATGTCTTAGATGTTGTCGACAAAATGCAATTAGAAGTGATTAACCACGAGCACATTACTTATTTTTCGGTTGAGTCGCTCTCTAAGTTTTTAGAAAAGCATGGACTAGAAATTTTTAGGGCAAAGAGAGTGCCGTCAAAGAGTGGATCATTGAGGTGTTATATCGGTCATAAAGGATGCAAGTTTGCAGTCGAAGATTCGGTTTCAAACGCGAAACATTTTGAATCGAATTACGGTATCTTTATGCCTTCTGTCTGGATGCCCATGGGTAAAACAATCGATCATGTATCAATTGCAGCACGAAAATACTTTGGCGATAAGGATAAAAAACAAACTGTTGCATATGGCTCTTCGATAGGGGCAACTACGCTTATTTATTCGTTGAATATCGGTGAGTATTTTCAAGTATTGATTGATGATGATCCGTATCGTCAAGATTTAGAGAGCCCTGGGTGGGCCATTCCAACAGTCAGCAGAGACAAGGTTTTCTCCGACCCAGTGAAAGCGAAAGTCTGTGCCATATTAGCCCCAAGATATGTGTCTCAAATTGTTGAGAACAATCAACCCGCTCTTGATTCTGGTGTTACATTTGTGAGGGTTTGGCCCATGCTCGAGGAAGTGCCGTATCGCTCTTGGCACGGCGAGTCAAGTAAAAAAGATTTCGAAAAGTAGGTTTGCGCCTGATGAAAAAAATTTCCTGGTGGCAAACTGAATTCTCAACCGGTGAAGCAGAAGCTGCATCTGCAGCGATATCTTCTGGTCGGTTAAGCCAGGGGCCAATCGTCGCGGAATTTGAGAATCTTTTGCGTGACTACTTAGGTGTAAGAAATGTAATTGCTACTACGAGTGGAAGCGATGCCTTGCTTTTATCCTTGTGGGCAGCAGGCGTGCGTCCAGGTGATGAAGTGTTGGTACCCAATAGAACTTGGATTGCCACTGCGCATTCAGTTTTGTTGCTTGGAGCTGTTCCAGTCATCGTTGATACCGATAGTGATCGCCCAGTGATTTCGCTTGTGGATTTAGAGCGCAAAGTCAGTGAGAAGACAAGAGTGGTGATTCCGGTTCATATGAACGGAAGAGATGCTCATATCGACGAAGTTATAAAATTTGGTGATAGATATAAATTGAAAGTCATCGAAGATGCCGCGCAGGCTCTGGGTTCTAGGGATTTATCTGGTGCCTTTTTGGGGACGAAGTCTCTCGCCGGCTGCTTCTCGCTATCAGTTGCGAAGGTAATCTCTTCGGGTCAGGGTGGATTCATAACGAGCAACGATGATGAGTTTGCAACTCGATTAAGGCGAATGCGAACACACGGGGTCGAAAATGTTGTTGAGCCAGGGAATTGGGTTCAGCCTGGGTTCAATTTTAGGTTTACTGACGTTCTTGCGAGTATCGGGATAGAGCAACTAAAAAAGTTAGATTCAAGGCTAAATCGTTTGCGTCAGATTCATCAAAAATATCAAAGTGGTTTGGCGTCATTGACAACAGTTAGTTTGATAGATGTTCATATAGGTCAAGGCGAGATTGGGCCCTACATTGAGGTACTTTGCGAGAATAGATCGGCCTTGGTTGCTCATTTGAACGATTTTGGAGTCGAAACTCGAATTTTTTATCCAGACGTGGATCAAGCCGATTACTTGAGCCGAAATTCTGAGAATTCCAGAAGTGAAAAATTCGGTCAAGACGGTCTTTACTTGCCAAGTGGACCGTCGCTGACTGACGAACAGGTGGATTTCGTGATTGACGCTCTGTCGAAATTTATTTGATTTAATGCTTCGCGGGAGGTCAAGTTCTTCTCACTGGTCGGATCAAGAATCACGCGACTCGTCATGGTGAGACAACTTTAGTTACTGGGTCGCTGCCGGGGGCGCCGTTGACCCATCCGCCGACGATGGCGCTGAACAGACCTGCGGGGCCGCCTGCGTGCACGAGAAGTAATCCACCAGGTCGAAACTTTGGCAGGGTCGCATCTTTGAATACTTCTTGCACGCCTTCAGCCATGCCACCCGCGCCGCGCACGATCTCGGCGCCAGGCAACTGCAATCGGTCGTTGATTTCTTGCAACACGCGTTCACGACCCCAGTTAGCGAGCGCGAAAACGCGAGCGTGTTCGGGGCCGAGAATCAAC
>CAMCZA010000152.1 GCA_945885515.1 Ferrithrix thermotolerans DSM 19514
AGTCATCCCCATTGGCTTGCGACTACGCCACAACATAATTTGTTGATCAAGTTCAAGTCGTACATATAGATCTGTCAGATCGTCGTAACCAAAGCCAAAACCCAGGTCAGCATGATGAAATTCAACTTCACGCCAGCGCAAAAAGACCAGTGAAGAAATCTCAATAATATTGCCGCCTAAATTGCGTCCTTGACCCGACCAGACCTTTTCATTTGCGCTTGCCCATGCGGCTTCTAGACCATAAATACTGACCCGTAAGTCGACTACTAGTTCGCTTGCATTTCGTGATGACCCAGACTCGATATCCGCATTTCGTTTTTCAATACTCGGGTACTGCTTACCAACTTCACCGCGCACGGCACTCTGCAATAAATTCACATGACTATCGGCATTGCGCGCTAGGTGCGTCAAGACATGACCACGCGACCAATTCGGCAATAACGAGTCTTGACGGCATTGCGCGTCAGTCAAGTTTTCTAGCGACGCCAACAGTCTTTGATGCGCGGATGCACAACCAACAACGTGCTCATTCAGCAAATTCGCGATTTTTCGTTGTTCAGATTCAGACATCTGCTACAAACTAGTTGCTACTTGACCTCTGTGGAATTACCACAACAGTGCCGTCCGGCTCGTGGTGAACCCGAGCCGAAACACCATAGAACTCGGCGAGAACTTCTGAACGCAACACACTTTGTGCACTACCTGAAGCAACGCAAACTCCTTGATGCATCAACACAAGACGATCGGCGTATAGACCTGCCAATGTCAAGTCGTGCATCGCCGAAACAACCGTCAAGCCATTCTCACGGCGCAAAGTATCGACCAATTCGAGTGCGTGTTGTTGATGGCCAATATCTAGTGCTGAGGTTGGCTCATCAAGTAATAACACTGGTGCCTCTTGAGCCAAGGCTCGAGCGATTACTAATCGTTGACGCTCACCGCCAGAAAGCGTGCCAACCAAACGGTATGAGAAACGAGTTAGATCTAACCGCGTCAAAACTTTTTCAATCACGAGTTTGTCATGCGCCGATTCGGAGGCAAAATGTTTGATATAAGGGTTGCGTCCGAGTAAAACATATTCATAAACCGACATATCTTCTGGCATCAACGGCGTTTGCGGCACATAAGCAATGTGTTGAGAACGCCACCGTGCCGAAGTTGTCGGAATTTCTTTTTGGTCAATTGCAACCGAGCCAGAATATTTAACAAGACCAGCAGCGGCGCGCAGCACAGAAGACTTGCCGGCACCGTTTGGCCCAATCAAACATAACCATTCACCCGAATGCAAAATATCGTTGAAACTATTTACTGCGCAAACTCCGTCATAAGCGATAGTCAATTCGCAAAAGCCGAGCGTGCTCATGATTCATTCCTTCTGGTGCGAAGCAAAATCAGAAAAAATGGCGCACCAAAGAAAGCCGTCACCACACCAATCGGAGTTTCGGCAGGATCAGCCAATACACGACTCGGAATATCTGCCGCCACAAGAAATGCTGCACCTAATAAAACGCTTAGCGGTAAAACTCTTCGATAACTAGAACCAGCAATTAAACGAACCGCGTGCGGAACGATAATTCCTACGAAACCAATTAGTCCACTTACAGCAACAACTGATGCCGTGCCAAGTGTTGCAGCCAAAACAATAGTTAAGCGAACGCGGCGGATATTCACCCCAAGTGCAATCGCCTCATCGTCACCCACCCGCAAAACATCTAGCAGTCGCCGGTGCAAAAGCAAAACGATCGTGCTCACCAAAACATACGGCAAGACAAGTCGCACATCACCCCAAGTCGCGCTCGACAGCCGACCGAGCACCCACGAAAAAACTTGTCTGATTACATCGTTGTTGCGTTGCAAAATAAATGTTTGTATCGCCGTCGTCAGAGATGTCACGGCAACACCTGCAAGTACCAGCGTCACTGTTGATCTTGTACGACCGAACGAAGTTCCGACTGTATAAGTTATTAAAACTGCGATTAGTGCTCCACAAAATGCAGCCAAGGGCAACGGATCTATCAACCAAGTCGACGGCTGATTTCCACGAAAAGCAAATACCAATGTCGCTCCGAGACCAGCGCCAGAAGCAACACCTAATAAATACGGATCAACTAATGGATTACGAAATACACCCTGATAGCTCGCACCCGAAACCGACAAAGTTGCTCCGACAATTGCGGCAAGCACAACTCGTGGCGCTCGAATCAACCAAACAATATTCCAGTCGGCTTCACTAACACCACTGTCGACAGAAATAAGCGGCAGTCGATTGATCAACTCAAGTGGAATTCGCCACCAACTTGGCCCTGCTGGACCAATCATCACGCCAAGCAACATTGCACAAACCACCGAAAGTCCACTCAAAGAAAACCACAAAACAGAGTGGCCTCGTCCTTGAGTGGACATCGGGGAAGTTTGTGTCACAAACACCTAAAAAGTTTTAGGCATTAGCAAGTGCCATCGCAACGGCATCACGAATCGCAATTACAAATTCGACGAGGCGTGGTCCCCAGCGTGACGGAATGTCTGCTGGAAGCGAAATCACTTGATTGCTTGTCACAGCTTTCAATTTTCCCCAGCCGTCACGAGCCGCAACTGTCGCTGGCGTTTCAGAGTGACTGATGAAAATGATTTCCGGATTTGCCTTGACAATTACTTCAGCAGAGAGTTGCGGATAATCATTTCCGGCTTCAACACCATCGGCGATGTTCTTCAAGCCGAACAAGCTATAAACCTGACCAATAAAAGTATTTGAGGTCGCCGAATACAAAGTGTTATCAAGTTCATGAAAATATGTCAATGGCGTGGTTGGCATTTTCACCTCAGCAACGGCCGCAGAAATATCTGCTTGCATCTGACTTGAAACTTGCACAGCAGTATCAAGATGACCTGTCAACAGACCAAGTTGCTCGATCTGCGCGTAGACATCGTCAAATGTTGCCGCGGCTGGGGCCATGAACACTGGAATCGACAACGCTTTTAGTTGCTCGGTAAGTCCGCCTGAGTCATAAGCAATAACCACTAAGTCGGGCGTGAAACCAGCAATTGCTTCAACATTTGGTTCAAAGCCTGACAATGCTGTACCGAGTGCGACTGCTTCTGCAGGAAAATTAGAGTAGTCATCAACTGCAACTACTTGCTCTCCTGCGCCGATTGCATACAACATCTCAGTTGC
>CAMCZA010000153.1 GCA_945885515.1 Ferrithrix thermotolerans DSM 19514
GGCGGGTTCGGCTATCTGCCTCAAGATCCGCGCATCGCAGGTTCATTTGATGCACGAACAGCAATTTCGCACATTATGTCCGGTCGCGGCATTGATGAAGACATCGTGCGAATGGAGAAACTTCGCATCGCGATGGAAGAAACTGCGAGCGACAGCAATGTAGCGAAATTTACGCGCGCCGAAGAACAGTTTTTACTCAAGGGTGGATACGCCGCCGACAGTGAAGGGCGAGCAATCGCTGCTGGTCTTGGCCTTAAACCAGATCGATTGAGTCTTGCGCTCGGAGTTCTTTCGGGTGGCGAGCGACGACGCGTCGAACTCGCACGAATTTTGTTTAGCGGTAGCGACACGCTGCTACTGGACGAGCCGACAAACCACTTAGACATTGATGCAAAGACATGGATGCTTGATTTTCTGCGGTCATATAAAGGCGCGCTGCTAGTAATCAGTCATGACCTCGAACTACTAGACGAAGCGATCACCCGCGTGTTGCATCTGGATCGACCAGATGAAGACTCCGAAGGAACGATCGTTGAATACCGTGGCACCTATACGCAATACGGCATCTCTCGCGAGGCTGACGAAGCCCGTCAGGCGAAAAAGGCAACGCAACAGAGCAAAGAAATTGATCGCTTGCAACGTGTTGTTGATCGGTTCGGTGCAAAAGCAAGCAAGGCGGCGATGGCACATAGCATCGAAAAGCGCATAGGTCGTATTGAAGAGACTCGCGTTCATGCGGCACGTGGCGCTCGAGTGATGAAAGTTAGATTCCCAGAGCCACCGCATTGTGGCGAAACAGTTCTAACGGTTAGTGGTTTGCGAAAAACTTTCGGCGGACCAGATATCTTTCATGATGTCAGTTTTGATCTCGGCAGAGGTGAGCGTCTTTTGGTGCTTGGACTCAACGGTGCAGGTAAGACATCGTTGCTGCGAATTTTGGCGGGCGAAGTTAAGCCAGATAATGGCGACTATAAATACGGTTACAACGTTCAAGTTGGTTATTACGCGCAAGAACACGACAACTTGATTCCGCAAAGGTCACTAGTTGAGCACATGCGCGACCAGGCACCAGCGGCACTCGGTCTCACCGAAACTCAGTTACGTGGCATGCTCGGGATGTTTGGGCTATCTGGTGACAAGGTTTATCAAGAGTCAGCGACTTTGTCTGGTGGCGAGAAGACAAAACTCGCCCTAGCGATGATGATGGTCGGCAAAAATAATCTCTTGTTGCTCGATGAACCGACAAACAATCTTGACCCATCAAGTCGACAGTCAGTCGCCGACTCGCTGTCAAATTGGGAAGGCGCAATTGTTCTCGTGAGTCACGACGCCGAGTTTGTCGAGCAACTTGCGCCAACAAAAATTTTATTGATGCCTGATGGGCAAGAGGACTATTTCAACGAGTCTTGGCTCGAACTCGTAACGCTCGCCTGAACTAGTTACTTGAGCGCGCGAATATAAACAATAATGCTGGCGATTTCTTCGTCGGTCAATTGATTTGACGGCATCTGCCCGACCGCACCTTTTCGTCGCATGGCGTTCGGCTCGTGAATTGATGTGTATAAATACGAATCGTCGGCTGTAATGATCGTGCCGTCAGACATCGTCACTTGAGAGTCGGCCAAACCAATCCACTTCGGGCCGACACGACCCTCGCCGTCCGAACCATGGCAACTCGCGCAACCAGAAGAAATTGAAACTTCGCGACCTGCAGCCGCTTCCACCGACAATTCTGAGGGGGCACTCGACGAACTAGACGAGCAAGCGCCGAGAGTAAGCAATACGACCACCGTTGCGAGGCTTGATAAATTCAGCCGATAATTGTTTGACATGTTTACAGATTACCTATTCACACGGTTAGAGTTCGCAATCGTGGTAAAGAAATAATGGTGACAATTCTCCCAGTGCATCCTTCTTCAGGCAATGAGTCTGATGGATATTGGATGCACTACCACGACCAAGACAGCGAAAAACTCGCCGAAGCGGTCGTCGAATACGCACTGGATCGAATTCGTCTCGACCCACCGCCACTTGATGGTCCAAAAACTCTTAGCCAATTACAAGCGCTAGTCGGCAACACGATCACTCCTGAAGGTCTCGGCGGTCTCAAGGCACTCGAAATTTTCACGAAGCATCTTTCGCATGCTTGCATCAGCGTCGACCATCCGTCATTCTTGTCTTTCGTGCCTGGTGCGCCAACAGAAAGTGCAGTGTTGTTTGATCTTGTGTTGAGTGCCTCAAACATTTATGCGGGCTCGTGGCTTGAAAGTTCCGGTGCTGTCTACGCCGAGAACCAAGCATTGCAGTGGGTTGCAAGTCTCGCAAACTTTCCCGCAACCAGCGCAGGCGTGTTCGTAAGTGGTGGTACAGCCGGAAATCTTTCTGCACTGATTGCCGCGCGTTGGCGTTGGCGTCAAAACGGCAAAGGCGTCTACGACCGTGTTCGGCCAATTCTCATCGCATCATCGGGCGCACACTCATCGGTGGCACTTGCTGCAAATGCGATGGATGCAGATATCGTCAAAGTTCAAGCCGACGCACAGGGTCGTATGTCAGGAGTTAATTTGCGCGCAGCAATTGCGACCCTAGACCAGCAAGATCGCAATCGGATTTGTGCAATTGTCGCAACTTCGGGCACAACAAATTTGGGTGTGATTGATGACCTTGTGGCGGCAGTTGAGCAAGCACGCGAACTACGAACTTGGTTTCATGTTGACGGCGCATACGGCGCTGCCGCATTATGCGCGCCTAGCGTTCGACACTTGTTTGTAGGCATTGAACTTGCGGACAGTTTTATCGTCGATCCGCATAAGTGGCTATTCGGTCCATTTGATTGTTGCGCATTGATTTATCGCGACCCAGATACGGCTCGCCGAGCACATACTCAACGCGCCGAATATCTAGAAGTATTACAACAACAGGATCTCGGTGATTCGCTTGCCAATCCTTCTGACATGGCTCATCACTTGTCACGTCGAGCACGCGGCCTGCCATTTTGGTTCAGCGTCGCCACACACGGCACAGAGGCTTACGAAGAAGCAATGGAGATCACACTGCAAGTCACCCGTGAAGCGACACAGTTGATCAAAAACTCCTCGTATCTCGAGTTGTTGCTTGAGCCAGAGCTTTCAATAATTGTTTTCAAGCGCAACGGTTGGACGCC
>CAMCZA010000154.1 GCA_945885515.1 Ferrithrix thermotolerans DSM 19514
TCCGGCAAAAATTAGAGATGTGTTGACCATGATCGCTTCCTCCGCTGGCATTACCCAGATCAGGTGTGCGGGTCGGTGACGGCGGCCACCCTCTCAGCCCACCGAACCAGTGGACTCCCCGTGCGTATTGAACCTCACTATAACAACTAGCAATCATTACCCACGGATAGCCTTGAATTTAATGAGTCAATCAAGCCCTCTCGCTGGCGTTGCGCCGGCTGTAAAAGACACGTTGAAAGACAATCTCATTACGATCACTCCGATCGCACATGCACGCTTAATAGAGTTGCGCGATGCCGAAACTGAACGCGAGAAACTTGGTTTGCGCCTGGAAATTCTCTCAGGACCTGGTGAAGATTTTCGTTACGACTTAGTTTTTGATGAGTTTGTTAAAGCAGCGTTCACCGACGAGGTGCGCACAATTGACGGTTTGAAAATAATCATTGGTGCTAAAGATTTAGATTTACTTCGTGGCGCAGAATTAGACCATGATGACGCTAAAGGTTTGTTAATTCGCAATCCGAATAAGCCACTCAAGGCACATGTCGATGGGCTCGTTTCAGATGATGAGATCTCCGCACAGATTGAAGCGATTGTGTTTAGCGAAGTCAACCCGGCACTGTCTGCACATGGTGGTTTTGTAACTTTTTCTGGCCACGACAAAGAAGGAACTGCGTATTTCACGATGGGTGGTGGTTGCCACGGTTGTTCGATGTCGCGCCAGACAATGCTTGAAGGTGTTCAGACCATGCTTGTTGAGCAGGTTCCGGCGATTACTCGAGTGCGAGACATTACTGACCATTCGACTGGTGCTAACCCGTACTACTCGTAATTTAATATGAAGTCGTTTCTGCAATTCTTGAAACGCGCGTATAAGTATTTTCGAAGAACAAAGCGGGTGTGGCGAAAACCGCCGCGTGCAAGTTTGTTGATCATTGATCGAGGCACGGCCAGCCCGTTAGACGAGATGTTCGCGCATCACAAACCACACGTATTGGACATTCGTGGTGAAAGTATCAATATGCGTGCGCTATTGCGTGCTGTGCCAAAAATACGCCTTGGCGCTCTCGCATATATCGAAGCGTATATCGACTTTGTTAAGCCAAAACTAATTCTTTCTCGGACTGACAACAACGCAACTATGTGGCAACTCAAGCGCCGCACTAACGCAACTTACCAAGTCGCCCTCGTGCAAAACGGTTGGCGCCTAGATGTCGGATTTGAAATCCCTCAGCTACTCAATAAATCAGGTCCTGCAGGAATTTGGACGATTGACAAACTTTTTGCATTCGGGCCAGCGTGGATATCTCAACTTCCGAGTTATGTAAAATTTGAAGGTGTTGCCGCCGGCAGCGTCAAAGCTAATGAATTTTTAAATAAGCCGCAAACTACTCGGGCGAGTCGTGTCAGTTGGATATCAACTTTTCGATCATCATATATCGCAAGTCAAAATGATGTTGGGGACATTTTTTATCAAAATTTTGCCAAAGTCTTGAAAACAATCGGTCAAAAATTAAAAGTAATTGGGTTTGAATCTGGTCTAGTGCAACATCATCAGGAAAATGAATACTTCGGTAACTATTTCAAAACAACAGACTTGACTCTCAATCGACGGACCTCTTCTAATTCCTCCTATGAATTTATTAAGTCATCAACAATTGTTCTGACTGATCAGAGTTCGCTTGGCTATGAGTCATTAGCACTGGGTTGCAAAACTGGTTTTATGGCGGCGGCTCCACGATTTCAGAAAACTCATAGATTTGGAAAGCCGCTGGAGTTTGGGGAGAAAGGTCCATTTTGGACAAATGATCCGTCAGAAGACGAAATCGCGCGAGTTTTGGAATATTTATTGACAGTTTCTGATGAACAGTGGGAGCGCGACAGTGGGTGGATTCGTGACCAATTAATGGTTTACGACTATGGCAACACAAAAATTCGAACTTATGTTGAGGGCGTGCTCGCTGATAGTTTAGAAAGTAATTCAGTCAAAAAATAAGGGGATAGATCATGGGTCGCACAGTTCGAGCAGCTTTATTGCAAACCGATTGGACAGGTGACAAAGGCACGATGATCGATAAGCACGAGGCGCAAGCTCGTGAAGCCGCTAAGCAGGGCGCACAAGTTATGTGCTTTCAAGAATTGTTTTACGGCCCGTACTTTTGCCAAGTTCAAGAGCCTGAGTACTACTCGTATACGGAGCCAATTCCTGATGGACCAACGACTAAGCGATTTCAGGCACTTGCAAAAGAACTCGGCATGGTTATGGTTTTGCCGATGTACGAAATTGTTCAAGCAGGCTTGTACTACAACACTGCGGCAATTATAGATGCCGACGGAAAGTATCTGGGCAAATATCGCAAACAACATATTCCTCAGGTCAAAGGCTTCTGGGAGAAGTACTACTTCACACCTGGTACAGGCGGGTATCCAGTGTTCGACACAGCGGTTGGCAAAGTCGGTATTTACATTTGCTACGACCGACACTTTCCTGAAGGTTGGCGCGCGCTCGGTTTGAACGGTGCAGAAATTGTTTTCAATCCATCAGCAACAAGTCGTGGACTCAGCGAATACATCTGGAAAATTGAGCAACCAGCAGCCGCTGTCGCCAACATGTACTACGTAGGCGCGATCAACAGAGTCGGTATTGAGCCACTCGGTGATGACGACTTTTATGGTCAGAGTTATTTTGTTGATCCTGAAGGTAAGTTCGTCGGCAGTCAAGGTGATCCGCACAAACCTGAACTAATTGTCCGCGATCTTGATATGGACAAAATCAAAACTGTGCGTGACCGTTGGGCGTTTTATCGTGACCGTCGCCCAGATGCGTACGACGAACTTGTTGAGCGTTAAAAAAGTCTTAGAAATTAAGCACATCTAAAACCACGGGAGGAATCATGGCACGAACACTCATAAAAAACGGAACAGTCATCAGCCCGACAGGTCGGCACGACTTTGATGTGCTCATCGAAGGCGAAACCATTTTGGCTTTACTTGAACGAGGCAAATCAGATTCACTGAGCATCACTGCCGACAAAGTTATAGATGCCAAAGGTAAATATGTAATACCCGGCGGCATTGATGTGCACACGCACATGGAGCTTCCATTTGGTGGCACTGC
>CAMCZA010000155.1 GCA_945885515.1 Ferrithrix thermotolerans DSM 19514
TCGCGCGCCACACGTGCGTCGGGCGCCGTCAGCAGTCGGTCGTGATACCACTCAACGGCTTGCGTCATGATTTCTGTCAATTTTTTTGAACGTTGACGATCTTTGCTTTGTCCACCCGTCGTATACGTCAGTTGATAGCCGGCTTTGCCAGCGATGTGCTCGATTGCACCGACAAAGTCAAGATGCTCGATTTCTTGAATGAACTTAAAAATATCCCCGGATGCGCTGCAACCAAAACACTTGTAGCGTCGCGTCTCTTCACGAACATTAAATGAACCAGACTTCTCGGCGTGAAACGGACACAAGCCCACCCAATTGCGACCGACGCGACGCAACTGCACATAACCCTGAATCGTGTCGACAATCGACACCGACTCGCGTAGTCGTTCAATATCTGTATCAGCAATCGCCACGAGCGAAGGCTAGTTGATCGGTGTTATTTAGACCTTTTTGCGACGGTCTTTCACAATTGACGCCAAGATACCGACGGTCAAAACTCCGATGATTATGCCCAACGAAATCGGCACCGGGATGTGATACCAAATTGCGATCGACATCTTGATACCTACATAAACAAGCAGCAGCGAAATCGTGTGCGGCATGTATACGAAACGCTCGCGCATGTCGGCGAGCAAGAAATACAGCGCGCGCAAACCAAGAATCGCAAACGCGTTTGACGCGAACACGATAAATTGCTCGCGGCTAACAGCCAGAACTGCCGGCACCGAGTCAACGGCGAAAATCACATCTGAAACTTCGATAACGACCAACACTGCCAGCAACGGCGTGGCCATACGATGCCCATTTACTCGCGTGAACATTTTTTGACCGTCGTAGTGGTCGACAGACGGAACAAATTTGCGGAACAGTTTCATCGTGCGCATCTCAGACGGGTCGCCCTCGTCTGCACCAGATTTGAAGATCTTGACACCTGTGTAGATCAAGAAGATGCCGAATACGAGCAACAAGAATTGAAACCGAGTAATCACTGCGACACCGATAATTATGAACACGAAACGCAACACGAGCGCACCGAAGATTCCCCAAAACAGTGTGCGGTGTTGATACTCGCGCGGCACCTTGAAGTGCGCGAAAATCATCGCCCAAACAAACACATTGTCAACCGACAAGCTTTTCTCGATCAAATAACCAGAGAGATATTCAATTGCTGATGATGTGCCCTCACCTTGTCCGGTGAACATCCAAGCAATGACGCCTGTGAACGCGAGCCCAAGGCTGATCCAGATGGCGCTTTCTATCGCGGCCTCGCGAATGCCGATGACATGGGCTTTGCGGTGAAACACCAACAGATCAATCATCAATGCACCGGCGATAACTATCAGCAATATCGGCCAGCCCCACGCCGGGATTACGACATCAACAAAATTATCGTTTTTTGTACTTGCTGCAAACAACATATTTAACATGTGTAACTCTTTTGACCTTTCGGGTGATGAACCAAAACTTTTGTTTCGGTTTTACTTCCCCCGATGATCGCTTACCAATCGGCAAGTCGGGCTATTCGTATATTCTAAAACATTCACCACCCCGCCACCAACCACCCGTTCTAAACGTCACACCCACTTTCAGCCGCCAACTCACCCATATCTCACCAACCGCCCACAGCAATTATAATTTCACTCGTGAATCTCAAGTCCAAATTTCCACCAAAACTTCAAAAATACGCCAACTTTGGCATCTTCCCCAAGCTCATTTTTCTCCCGTTTGCACTCGGCTTCATCGCACTAATTCTTTTGCTCCGACCATTCGTCGTGATTAAATTCTTTAAAGTCAATCCGTGGCGCATCGGCCACCTGCTGCAAGAAGTTGAGATTGTTCGTCTCAATGCTTTAGAAGCGTCAAAAAACAAGAAGCATCACATTATTTACTACTTTCCCGAGCGACGAGTTGCCAACGCATTCATTGTTCAGATGTGGAAACGCGTTCTGCCAACAATTAGTGGCTCATGGGGCTGGCTTGTTTACACACTTAGTTTGAAAGTGCCCAGCATAAAACTTACTTGCGAACCGTCCATCACCGACCAACGCGAACTCTGGAGCACCTACACAACGAACTTTCAATTCTCTGACCTCGAAATTGAACAAGGCGAGAAGTTCTTAACCTCAATTAACAGCTCTAATTATAGTTATGTTTGTTTAATTGTTCGAGACTCAAGTTATTTGGAAACAATTCGCAAAGATAAAAGTTTTGCATATCACGATTTTCGTGACGCCGATGTACGTTCATACCTGCAAGCCGCAGAACGACTCACAAATCTTGGTTACACCGTCATCAGAATGGGTCAGATAGTTGGAGAACCTCTCAGGTCTGATAACCCAAATATTATTGATTACGCGACGAACGGGATGAGATCTGAATTTTTAGACATCTACCTCGGTGCGTTTTGTAAGTTTTGTATTTCAACTGGCACTGGTTGGGATGTAATCCCTACGATTTTTAGACGGCGGATTATGTACTCCAATTTCCTACCAATTTTTGCTCCATCTGCAGTTTCATTACCAATGACCATTTACCCCAAATCGCTTTACGACAGCAAAACAAAGTTGGTATTATCACTAAGTGAAATTATTGAACACGATATTGCTTCTGTGCAGACGGCAAGTGGCTACCAAGAAGCGGGGGTTGAGATTCGAGATTTGAGTTCAGAAGAACTTGTTGAGGCGGTGACTGAAATGGCACAGCGAGTTGAAGGCACATTCGTCGAAACACCTGAACAGAAAGAGATGCAGGCGAAGCTGAAGCGCATTTTGAGTACGCATCCAAAACTGCAACCGTCGCCCAACTATTATCCGATAAGGGCACAATTTGCTTCGTGCTTCTTGAGCCGCTACCCGAACTTCTTAGACTGAGCCGTCAACTTCAGCCGAACTACAGCGAAGAACTATTTGGTTTCGGTTTTGAGGCCACCGATTACAGATTGAGCGGCAGCGAGACGAGCGATTGGCACGCGGTAAGGCGAGCACGAAACATAGTCAAGACCCGCGCGGTAAAACAATGCGATCGACTCTGGGTCGCCACCGTGCTCACCGCAAACACCAAGTTTGATACCGCGTTTGGCCTTGCGACCACGCTTGGCGGCAATCTC
>CAMCZA010000156.1 GCA_945885515.1 Ferrithrix thermotolerans DSM 19514
TGATGGGAGCGATCAATGCAATGGAGTCCGGGCGAGATCTGATCACTGTCGATGACACGATCTCGCGTGCAGAACGTGCAGTGCGATTGATGGTTTCTAACGGCGTGACTGCAATCAGAACTCACGCCGATGTGACCGAATGGAATTCACTTGACTCAATCGAAGCTCTAACCGAGGTACGCAATCGCACCCGATACATTGTCGAGATGCAAATCGTTGCGCTGCTCGGCTGGCCATTGTCAGGAGACCTCGGTCAGGCGAATCTCGCACTTGGTAAGAAAGCGATAAAACTCGGCGCAGATATTCTTGGGGGTTGCCCGCATCTTGATGCTGATCCTGTTGGCTCAAATATCGCCCTTCTACAACTCGCAACAGAACTCGAATGTCCACTCGATCTGCATACAGATGAGCACACCGACGCACATCGAGTTTCGCTTGAAGATCTTGCCGAGCGTGTCATCGCTACAAAATTTGCGCATTCGGTCACTGCTAGCCACTGTGTCAGTCTCGGGATGCAAACAGAAGATGCTCAAAAACGAATCAGCGAAAAAGTCGCTCAAGCAAATATCGGTGTAGTCGCTTTGCCGCACACCAATCTATTTTTGCAAGGTCGCGAAAACTTAACCGCACCACCCCGCGGGCTTACGGCGGTATCTAAGTTGCGTATGGCGGGTGTTCGTGTTGCGGCAGGTGCCGATAACTTGCAAGATCCGTTTAATCCCCTTGGCAGTGGAGACCCACTTGAAACTGCCGCGCTGATGGTGCTTGCTGCACACCAATTACTCAGCGATGCTTTCGATGCCATATCGAACACAGCAAAGTCAGTCATCGGCGCGGCGCAATCGCATCTAAAAATCGGCGACCCTGCGGATCTGATGTTGACTCAGGCGAATTCACTGCGAGAGGCAATCGCCAATCGGTCGGCTCGATCAATGGTGATGTATCGGGGCAGATTCACCCACTTAACAAAGAATTAACCGAAATAAGTTGTCCCTTTTTTGTTTAACAGTAAATCTTCAACTATTCTTTCCGTGTGGCAGGAGCGCTCGCATTCAATAATGTCGGCATGACATTTCCGGATGGGACTAAAGCACTTGGCGGAGTCTCCTTTGATATTAATCCAGGTGAATTTGTAACCGTCGTCGGACCATCGGGTTGCGGTAAGTCAACACTGCTGAGAATTGCTTCAAATCTTGAAACAGAAACTGAAGGCAAGTGTGAAGTTGATCGTAACAGTATTGGTTATGTATTTCAGGATGCAACCTTGTTACCTTGGCGCACAGTTCGAAAAAATATTGAACTAATCGCCGAATTGCATGGCATTACTTCGAGCGAACGCACCAAACTCGCCCAGGATGCAATCAATCTCGTTGGCTTAACAGGGTTCGAAGAAAAATACCCAAGACAGTTATCAGGTGGAATGAAAATGCGGGCTTCACTCGCCCGCTCACTTGTTATGAAACCAGAAGTGTTCTTGTTCGACGAGCCATTTGGAGCACTCGACGAGATCACTCGCGAACGACTAAACGATGAATTGCTGCGATTGTTTCAGCTTGAAGGTTTTGCGGGCTTGTTCATCACTCACTCAATCGCTGAAGCGGTCTACATGTCGACAAAAGTTCTTGTTATGTCAGCACGACCTGGTCAAATCGTCGGCAGTTTTGAAATTCCGTTTAGCTATCCCCGGGCGCACTCGTTGCGATATGAACCCAAGTTTGCTGAGATTTGCGGCGAAGTATCAGTGGCACTACGCGGGGCACTCGTATGAGTGGCAACAGTTTGAAAGTTACAAACACGATTGATCAGTCGGCACCTCCAAGTTTGCGGATTGATGACGCACCGCGAGAATCAAACGAGCGCAATCTTTTCAGTGATTTCGCCGGACCGGTGATTGTGTTTATCTTGTTTATCGGCTTTTGGTATTTACTCTCAACAAAATTGTTGCCGCCACAGAAGCGTTTTTTGTTGCCAACTCCGCACCGTGTCATTAACGAAGGTTTTCTCACTTGGTCTGCTGGTACGCAACGAGGTTTGAAACCAATTCTGATGTCACTTTGGGATTCGATAAAAATCGCAGTCTCTGGGTTATTCATCACCATCATCGTTGGCACGACCCTTGCCACACTGATGGCAACTCGTCGTTGGATGGAGCGCGCCACTTGGCCATATCTAGTGGCGTTGCAATCTGCCCCAATATTGGCAATGACGCCACTGATTAGAGCCCTAATTGATGGCATTCAGTTGCAGCGTATTCTTGTCGTCGTATTAATTGCCTTTTTCCCAATCGTCAATAACACACTTTTTGGTTTGCTTTCTGTAGATGCCAGCCAACACGAGTTGTTTACGCTTCACGGCGCAAGCAAATTCACGCGACTTCGCAAACTACAGTTTCCGGCGGCAATGCCAAATATCTTTGTCGGTCTGCGTATTTCGGCTGGCCTATCGGTTATTGGTGCAGTTGTCGGCGACTTCTATTTTCGCCAAGGTGGCGTTGTCGGTATCGGTGCCCAAATTGATATTTACCGAGGGCGCCTCTGGGGTGCCGAATTAATCGCCGCAATTATTTTGGCGAGTATTTTCGGTTTAGTTGTGTTTATCTTGTTCGGTCTGCTTTCTAAGGTGGCGATCGGCAAATGGCACACAACGACAAGGGGTCGGTAACGATTATTTGACGAAAAATAAATCAATAAGCAAGGCAATGCAAGTGGTAGTAATAGATAATTGGTTGCAAATTAATCCAGTGCCAGACAACAATCCCATAAAAAATAGGAGACAAAAATGAGAAAAAAAGCAATTGCACTCTTCGGTGCGTTGTGCTTGGTCACTCTTGCCGCTTGCGGTGGTAGTGATGACGCAGCGACCGAAGAAGTAACAGAAGAGACAACAGCAGCAGAGACGACCGCAGATGCCGTTTCACTCGCTGGTGTTTGCCCAGACACAATCACCTTCCAGACTGACTGGAACCCAGAATCAGAACACGGATTCTTGTACAACATGGTTGGTGAAGGTTACGAAGTTGACGCCGCTGGCGTTCGAGTAACTGGACCACTCGTATCAAAAGGTGCCGACACCGGCGTCAAGATTCAAGTGCGCTCCGG
>CAMCZA010000157.1 GCA_945885515.1 Ferrithrix thermotolerans DSM 19514
TTGCAACTGCAGCAAACACTGGCTTGCGTGCACTGCTCGCTGATGTTGTAAAGATTGCGAAAAAAGAAGACAAGACCACAAAACTTGTCGATATCCGATCTGCTGATGAGTTCAGTGGAAAAATTTTCGCGCCAGCTGGTTTTCAAGAATTGGCAATTCGCTCAGGACATATTCCTGGTGCACAAAATGTGCCCTGGGGTACCGCAGTTTCACCAGACGGAACATTCCGTCCTGCTGCAGATCTCAAAGTGATCTACGACAAAGTTGGAGTTGACGGCAAGAAGAAAGTAATCGTCTATTGTCGAATCGGTGAGCGTGCTGCGCACACATGGTTTGTTCTCAGCGAAATTCTTGGATACGAAGTAAGACTGTATGACGGCTCATGGACCGAGTACGGAAACTCAGTCGGTGTTCCGATTAGTAATCCATCCGGAACAATTTGGGGCAAGAGCTGATCAAATGTTGTCAAAGAGAACTTCTGCTGCAGTTTCAATTCTTATTGCAATTATCGCTGGAGCATTAGTTCTTTCGACAATCGGTGTTAGTGATTCGAGTCGCCCAATCTCCCTATTAATTGGTGCCTCTCTTGGCTTTGCGTTTGAGCGCGGAAGATTTTGTTTCTTCTGCCTCTTTCGCGATGCGACCGAATCACGACACACCCGACCACTGTTATCGGTCGTGACTGCAATTGCAGTCGGCGCGATTGGTTATGCGGTGATGTTTGGGCTTTATCTTCCGAATTCAAAAGGCGAGGGCCTTCCGCCTGGTGCGCACATTGCGCCGGTCAGTTTTCCGCTCATATTTGGTGCCGCTGCATTCGGGCTCGGCATGGTTTTGTCGGGCGCTTGCGTTAGCGGCCATCTATATCGAATCGGTCAAGGATATTTGCGTGCGATTCCCGCGCTAGTCGGCTGTTTAGTCGGGTTCGGACTCGGGTTTTTCACCTGGAACAAACTCTTTCTTGAGCAGGTGAGTGAGAGCCCAGTTCTTTGGTTGCCACGTTGGCTCGGATATTCGGGCTCACTTGCACTCGTGCTTTTTGTTTTAGCAGTCGTGGCAATTTTTCTGTTGAAAGTTAATCGTCAACCAGTTGATGAATCAGTTCAACAAGCGACACCGTCGCAAAAAGTCAGCGACCAAATCATTGATACTCTGTTCATTCGACGTTGGTCGCCAGTCGCCACAGGCACGATCGTCGGATTAATTGGAGTTGTTGCCTATATTCGAACAACACCACTCGGTGTTACATCTCAGTTGAGTTCGATCAGTCGCAGCGTGCTTGATTCGCGAGGATTATTACCAGAAGTTCTGCATGGCATTGACATGATGCGTGGTTGCGTCGCAACTGTCACTTCAACAGTTACCAACAATGGCTGGCTAGTTATTGGTTTTGTCGCTGCGTCGCTAGCTGCTGCCATCGGTGGCGGTCGATTTAAAGTGCAAATTCCAACGCTCGGCAATTCAGCAACTGCGTTGCTCGGTGGAGTATTGCTCGGGTGGGGATCACTGACTGCACTGGGATGCACCGTTGGCGTTCTGCTTTCAGGCACTCAAGCATTCGCCGTCTCTGGTTTCGTATTTTTGATCGTCGTCTATGCGGTTGTCACGCTCGGCGTGAAACTTAAATTGCACCGACTATTTGGCGCGTAATATTCTTGAACTAGATGTCGGCCAAGATAGTTTCAAGTTTTAGTTTTGGTTCGTCAACTTCAAGGCGTTGCAAGCGATAACGGTTTTCAAACAACGCAACGAGTGCACCGTCACCTCGTTTCAGAATTCGAACCCCACCAATCTGGCGCAAGCGATCGGCACTTGCTTCGTCAGTGACTCGAATCGCCTGATATGACAGCGGGCTAATTTCTGTAGGTGAGTTGAACTCGTGCTCTAATCGGTGAGACAGAACTTCAAATTGCAGCGCACCAACTGCAGCCAAAATCGGGTGTGAGTCGCCAACATTTGGGTCACGCAGAACTTGCACAACACCTTCTTCATCTAGTTGCGCGAGCCCGCGGCGAAACTGTTTGACGCGTGAACTTTCAATCGGTCGCGCTGTCGCATAAACCTCTGGGGCAAATCTTGGCACCGCAGGGTATTCAACTCGATCAGCAGAAAATAATGTGTCACCGATTTTTAATCCAGATGCATTGATTAAGCCGATGATGTCACCAGGAAACGCATCTTGAATAATCGTGCGGTCTGAGCCAAAAGCAGACGTCGCATATTTTGTGCTTAGAACTTTGTCTGTTCGAGAGCAAGTTACATCCATTCCTCGTTCAAATTTGCCAGTGCAAACTCGAGCAAACGCCAGTAAGTCGCGATGGCGTGGGTTCATGTTGGCCTGAATCTTAAAAACGAATGCAGAGAATTCGTCATCAAGTGGTTGGGCTTCGCCGGCCAAATTTTCTCTTGCAACTGCAGGTGGTGCGAGATCAATAACCGCGTCAAGCAGCATTCGCACGCCAAAATTTGTCAACGCAGAGCCAACGAATACTGGCGTCGTAACCCCAGCCAAAAAGCTTTTAACATCAACGTTGGCGCCGATCGCATCTAACAGTGAGCAACCATCTAAAGCAGCCGCCCAAGCTGAGCCTTCTTCAATTGCCGCTCGATCTGTTGGCACGATTTCTTCTGGCGCTTCTGAACCACCACGTGCAGTTCGTGTAAATCTTATGAATTCATTTGTGCGCCGATCAATGACGCCGCGAAAATCACCGGGTATGCCGACTGGCCACGTAGCTGGCGTTGGGCGCAAACCAATTTGCTGCTCAACTTCATCTAATAGTTCAAGAGGGTCTCGCCCAGGGCGATCGTATTTGTTAAAGAAAGTCAAAACTGGCAAATTGCGCGAGCGACAAACTTGAAAAAGCTTTAACGTTTGCGCTTCGATTCCTTTTGCGATGTCGAGAACCATGATTACCGCGTCGACTGCAGCCAAAACACGATACGTATCTTCGGAGAAATCTTTGTGACCAGGGGTGTCAAGCAAATTAAATACATGGTCGCGATACGGAAACTGCAAAACGGTTGAAGAAATTGAAATTCCGCGTTCGCGTTCAAGCGCCATCCAGTCAGACGTTGACGCTCGACCACCAGC
>CAMCZA010000158.1 GCA_945885515.1 Ferrithrix thermotolerans DSM 19514
ACTAGCGGCGATACAGGCGGGGCGGCGTTTGACGGTGTTGCATCATGTCGCAATGTTGACATCGTGATGTTGTATCCGAATAACCGAGTCAGTGATGTGCAGCGCCGCCAGATGACGACAGTTATGTCGCCGAATGTTCATGCCGTGGCAATTGACGGCACTTTTGACGACTGCCAAGACTTAGTCAAGGCAATGTTTAACGACCAGAAGTTTCGTGATGCAAATCAACTCTCGGCAGTTAATTCAATTAATTGGGTGCGAGTGATGGCACAAGTTGTTTACTACTTCACTGCACTTGAAAAACTTGGCGACTCTGCCGTTTTTAGTGTGCCAACGGGAAACTTCGGCAATGTCCTGGCTGGCTGGATCGCCAAAAAAATGGGTGCTTCGATTGACGGTTTTGTCGTGGCGTCAAATACCAATGATATTTTGACGCGATTCTTTGAGTCGCAGCAGATGACGGCAAATGAGGTTGTGCCAACTTTGAGTCCAAGCATGGACATTCAGGTTTCATCGAACTTCGAACGGTTGTTGTTTGAAATGAATAATCGTGATGGCGCGGCGACTGCAAAGCAACTGACAGAGTTTCGCAAAAATGGTGAGTTGAGTGTCGCCCCAGGTATTTATACAAAGTGGATCAGTGGCGTGTTTGCGGGTTACCGCTGCAACGACGAACAAACACTCGCGACAATGAAAGATGTGTATCAGCAAACGGGGATGCTGATCGACCCGCACACGGCAGTTGGCTTATCTGCGGCGCGTCAAAGTGCGCGCGTTAATTATCCTAAAAATCAATCGATAATTACTTTGGCGACTGCGCACCCTGCGAAATTTCCTGATGCTGTGCGTCGTGCGACTGGTCAAACGCCTCAGTTGCCAGAACATCTTGCAGACCTGATGAGTCGGCCTGAGAGAATTGTTTCTCTGCCAAATAATTTGAAGTCGGTTCAGGCGTTTGTTGCTGGTTGCCGTTAAATCACTAATTATTTCGGTTGTTGTCAATAAGCAGGTGGTCGGCTAGGGTTGTGTTGCTCGGGTTCCCGAGCGAGTCCCCGCCATTTCTTGGCAGACGCATTTCAACGCAAACTGATCTGTGCCCCTGCATATTGAGAATGAGCGGCAAATTGGGCGGCAAATTACTTAGTTGCCCTGAAAGTAGGCATTGTGGCTAACGGAGCCCTCGAACAATCGGCACTTGAAGCAAAGGATCGCGACCAACTTCTGGCGATCGCCAAAGCACTTGGTGTTAAATCAGCGGGTCGTGCAAAAAAAGAAGAGATTATTGAGATGATTCTTGAACAGACTGCGCCTGCGCCAGCGGCTGCTGCACCTGCGCCGACATCTTCGCGCTCGTCTGCTTCGTCCACAAAATCAGAGTCAGAAAATGTGGCAAGTTCACAAGTTGCTGCACTCGGTGCCGACGGCCAGTCATTATCAGAATGGGAAATCGAACTTGCCGAGCACGAAGGCACTCCAGTTGCCCCAGAAGCTCGCCGCCGAACCGAGCAGACCGAATCTCGCAGCGACAACCGAGAGTTTCGCGACAACCGTGCCCCGCGTGAGCCGCGCAACGATAACCGTAACGATGGTCGCGACAATCGAAACAATGGGCCTCGGAATTACAACGATCAAGACGGCGGCAACCGCAATCGAAATCGCAATCGTCGTCGCAGAACTCCTGGTGGTTTTCGCAACACTCGTGATGATGGGCCACAAGGCGCAGACCGTTATGAGTCAAATGAAATTCAAGAATCTAACGAACCAATCAATAATGACCCGATCGAAGTTTCGGGTTATCTAGATTTGCGTGATGAGGGCTACGGCTTCTTGCGCGTCAACGGTTATTTGGCTTCACAGGGTGATGCTTATGTTTCTGTTCGCTTGACTCGGCAATTTAATTTGCGAAAAGGCGATCATGTAACTGGAATGTCTCGACCTGCAGGTCGAAATGAGAAGAACGCAGGCATGCTCGACATTCGCACAATCAATGGAATTGACGTCGACAAAATGAAGCCGCGTCCGAAATTTGAAGATCTGACACCGTTGTTTCCTGACGAGAAATTAGAACTGTCAACGGCAAGTGATCCAACAAACATGACCGCACGAATCATCGACCTAATTTCACCAATTGGCAAAGGCCAACGCGGGATCATCGTTTCGCCACCAAAAGCTGGCAAGACAACCGTGATGAAGACGATCGCAACATCAATTGAAAAAAATTATCCTGAAGTCAAGTTGATTGTTCTACTGATTGATGAGCGACCAGAAGAAGTTACAGATATGCGCAGAACAGTAAAAGGCGAAGTTGTATCTTCAACTTTCGACCGACCTTCAGAAGAGCACACTCATGTTGCCGAGCTTGTCATCGAAAAAGCAAAGCGCATGGTCGAAATGGGTCAAGACGTTGTGATCATTCTTGACGGAATCACCCGTTTGTCGCGTGCGTACAACCTTGCCGCACCAACAACTGGCCGTGTGATGTCAGGTGGTATCGATGCTGGTGCGCTGTATCCGCCGAAGAAATTTTTTGGTGCTGCCCGCAACATTGAAGAGGGCGGCAGTCTTACAATTTTGGCGACTGCACTCGTTGAAACAAATAGCCGAATGGACGATGCGATTTTCGAAGAGTTCAAGGGAACCGGCAACATGGAGCTTCGGCTTGATCGCAAACTTGCCGAACGGCGAATTTATCCGGCGATTGATGTTGATGCCTCGAGCACTCGTCACGAAGAGTTGTTGTTCAATCGACAACAGTTGCAGATGGTCTGGAAGTTGCGTCGCGTGCTGAGCGGTCTTGCCGCCGAAGGAAGCGCCGCACCAGGACTCGAGTTGTTGATCGATCGTCTCAAGACTTTCAAGAACAACGACGAGTTCCTCGCCGAAATCGCCAAACAGCCGACGTCTTAAGTTTCGTTGCGTCATGTCGACGAACGATAGTCACGCTCTGCGCTTGGCTGGTGTGCGTTTGCGCACTCTCATTTCGACGCAGGCTGCTCATGTCGAGATACAGCCACAACAAGTAGTTGAGTTTGGTTCGGCCGTTGGTGTTGTTAATCAGAACATCGCCTGGGTGTT
>CAMCZA010000159.1 GCA_945885515.1 Ferrithrix thermotolerans DSM 19514
GTAGTGCCGATTGAAACAGTCGGTTGTCTCGCCGATTGGACGCCAGAAGGTTTAACAATTTGGGCCACAACTCAAGCCCCACACCATCTGCGAAACAAACTCGCATCATGGCTTGATACTCCACAAAATCTTTGTCGTGTTGTCGCGCCAGATGTTGGTGGCGGGTTCGGAGCAAAAATCGTCTGGTATCCAGAGTTCTTCACCGCACCCCTTCTATCCAAATGGCTCCGCCGACCTGTGAAATTTATGCAGACTCGCTCAGAGGCAATGGTGCAGATGAGTCACGGTCGCGACCAGGTTCACGAAATTGAAGTGGGCTTCGAGAAAAATGGAAAGATCAATGCGTTGCGAATGGTGATAAGTCAGAACCTCGGCGCATACGGAGACCCGACTGGTCTTGGACTAGCCACCCTGACCGGTTGGATGGCTGCAGGTTGTTACAAAATTCCACACGTTTCAACGGGGTTTCGAACAGTTGTAACTAATACAACTCCAGTTGCCGCGTATCGCGGGGCAGGTCGACCTGAGGCATCTTTTTCAATTGAGCGAATCATTGATCTCGTCGCACTTAAAACAAACTTAGACCCGGTAAAAGTTCGACAAATTAACTTCATCCAGCCAAAAGATTTTCCATACGAGACTCACAATGAAGCAGTTGTCTACGACTCCGGCGATTTCCCTCAGGCGCTTGATGAATGTTTGCGGTTGCTTGACTATGACGCTGCCAAAGCACAGCAAGCAAAAAATCTTGCAGATAAAAACGCCCCACTTATTGGCATCGGCTTTTCTTGCTGGCTTGAAATCGCAGGCTTCGGACCAAACGGTTCTCTCGAGGGTTTCGGGCATCTTGCATCTTGGGAGTCTGCGCAAATTCGGATTGCCCCCGATGGTTCAGCAACAATTTTCATTGGTTCCTCCCCGCATGGACAAGGCCACGAAACATTTGTTGCTCAAATCGCTTCCGACGAATTGGGAATTCCATTTGAGCGGATAAGTGTGATTCATGGTGACACAGCAACAGTGATCCAAGGAATCGGAACAATGGGAAGTCGTGGCGTTCCGACCGTTGGCTCAGCAGTAAAAGTTGCAAGTGAACGACTAATGGTTAGAGCGAAAAAAATTGCAGCGCATCTTCTTGAAGCTGCCGAACAAGACATTGAAGTCAAAGACAATGCGTTTAATGTGCGTGGTACTCCGGGCAAAAAAGTCAGTTGGTCAGATGTTGGCTTGACAAGTTTCCAACCACTTCGACTTCCGCCAGAGTTGCAAGCCGGCACTCTCGAAGAACGATTGTTTCATGAAAGTCCAAACTTCTCATATCCATCTGGCGCATACGCGTGCGTCGTTGAAGTCAATCGAAAAACTGGCAAGGTCAAGATTCAAAAAATGGTCGTTGTCGATGATTGTGGCACAGTAATTAATCCGCTCATGGCAGAAGGTCAAGTGCACGGTGGAGTCGCCCAAGGTATCGCCCAGGCACTTTATGAGCAAGTTCGTTATGACCCATCAACAGGTCAGCCAATCACGGCAAACTTGATCGACTATTTAATTCCGTCTGCTCCAGATCTACCAAATTACATCGCAGGTCGAATCACAACCCTGTGTCCAAATAATCCGCTCGGTGCAAAAGGTATCGGCGAATCGGGTGCAGTCGGAAGTCCACCTGCCGTAGTCAACGCCGTCGTCAACGCATTATCTTCATTTGGTGTTGAACATATCGATATGCCCGTAACACCCGAAAAAGTATGGAATGCAATGAATGGGAGAAAATAAAGATGACAACTGTTCGCATCAAAATTAATGGAACTGATCATCAGCACGATGTTGAAGATCGCACACTATTGATCCACTACATCCGCGAAAATGCCCGCCTCACCGGAGCGCACATCGGTTGCGATACATCTAACTGTGGTGCGTGCACTGTGTTGCTCAATGGAAGTGCAATCAAAAGTTGCACCGTGCTTGCGGTTCAAGTTCAAGGCGAAGAAGTCACGACAATCGAAGGGTTATCGGGAGACTTCAACGGACTCAGCCCGGTTCAAGAAGGTTTCAGACAACAACACGGTCTGCAGTGTGGCTATTGCACCCCAGGAATGGTCATGGCTTCAACTGCATTACTGCGCGAGAATGCAACGCCAAGCGAGGACGAAATCAGACATGCCCTCGAAGGAAATATCTGTCGGTGCACGGGTTACGAAATGATTGTCAATTCGGTGCGATGGGCTGCAGAAAACGGTGGGGGCAAATGATTCCGGCGCTATTCACGCATGTTCCGGTAACGACTGTAAAAGAAGCCAGCGATGCGCTCAAGCATTATGGCGATGACGCAAAACTTCTTGCTGGTGGTCACTCGCTGATCCCACTAATGAAACTGCGACTCGCGACGCCTGCTGTGCTCATAGATATTGCGCGAATCAGTAATCTTCGTGGCATTCGCGAAGAAAAAGACAAGCTGGTGGTTGGCGCATTGACAACACACGAGCAAATTGAAAATTCACCTTTGATTAAAAAATATACGCCAATAATTGCAGCGGCAGCGAAACTTGTTGGTGATCCTCAGGTACGACACCGTGGCACAATCGGCGGATCTGTCGCGCACGGTGACGCCGCTTCTGATCTCTCGGTTGCTTTGTTTGCGGCTAACGCATCGTTCGTTGCCGCCGGCCCAAATGGTGTTCGGACTATTGGTGCTGTCGACTTTTTTCTGGGATTCTGGACAACAGCGCTGAATCAAGATGATGTGCTGACGGAAATCCATATTCCATTTGCACCAACATCAAACTGGAGTTATCAAAAATTTACTATTCGTTCGCAAGACTGGGCGGTTGTTTCAGTTGCGGTTAGCGAATCAAACATTATTCTTGGCGCAATGGGAGAAATTCCGCTTCGTGCCGCGAAAAGTGAAGAAGCGATCGCCTCTGGCGCCGATTTTGAACAGGCAGCAAATTTTGCAGACGAAGGTACTTCACCGAGTTCTGATCTTCGGGCTTCTGCCGACTATCGCCGACACCTGGCAAAAGTAATGGTGCTTGATGCGCTTACAGAAGCCAAGCACCGGTCTT
>CAMCZA010000160.1 GCA_945885515.1 Ferrithrix thermotolerans DSM 19514
CTAGATCGGCGTCTTCAATTTCTGTTAAATCGTCCGGCTCGGTTTCCTCGCCTTCAATTTCATCGACGCTGTCTATTTCAATTTCGTCTTCGTCAGCCATGGGGTCCATTCACTTGTTGATATTTGATCGCGCATAGTATCCGATATCCGAGGGGATAACTCCAAATCGGCAAATTGGGGTGTGGCTGACTCATTTTCGGCGGGCTTCTGCTTTTCTTTCAGAATCCAAACGCTCTAATTCTGGGGCGTCCTTGACGATATGAGTCATCGCCTCGGCAATTGCTCGGTGTCCCGCTTGCTGTGCAATTAGCCGGTGCATCTCAATTGCCACGCGGCGATATGACGGGTGACCTTGTGGAGATGATCGAAGTTCGAGCATATGAATCGCCTCTCGGGCATTGAACTGCATCACGTATCGCATGCGGTAAGCCATTGACACCGCGTATGGGGCCTGGTTCGGATATTCGGGCAACAGTGCGTCATAGAGCTCGCTTGAACGACCCATTGCTTCATCAAATGCATCACCTGCGTCGGCTTGTGAAACCAAATCTGGTCGCACGAATCCATGGTGCGGGGTCAATCGTTGCCACTCGATTGTCAGCAGTCTGTGCCGTTGTAAATCACGAAACGCACCGTAATCACCCAAAACATCAAATCGATAATCAATTCGCTCAAATGCGCGACCAGGTTTATGGCGACGATTCTGTCGCTCACCGACATAGGCGCGAATTAAATTAACTCGTTGCTCGTGGTTTAATGAGCGCACTTCTTTTTGTAGCTGTTGTTCGGATAAATGCGAACTTGAATAACAAATCGCCGCAAGAAGCTTGTCTTCGCCGTCTGGATCAAAGTCAGTGAGCACAACTTCTTGGCTATTGTCTGGCTCAAGTGCGCCAAAATATTCATCGACTGCAGCGAGAGTTTGCTGTTCACGCGAGACCAAATAATCAATCCACTTACCGCCGCGTTCTGGCACATCAATTCTTCGTAAAAAACTTGGTATCACCTTGCGCAATTCAATCAACATCAGATCCGCGTAGTGGCGAGCCTCTGGCAACGAATGGCCACGCATTCGCATCAGTAGCGCCTCGTATCCTTGCCCCGTGCCGTAAATACCAAGATTTGATAGCGATGCTGCCGGAAGAACACCACGCACAGCGTCAAGTGCTTTTGCCCTGGTGGCTTGACGAAATACGAAGTCTGAGGCATTTGAATCATTTTTAAATGTCTTGCGAACATGATCGGTGACCGTGTCGACCATTGTTGAATATGAATCAAACATTCTGTCCATGTCACCGACATAGCGAGTTCCGAACGGACCATTGAGAATATCTGCATCGCGGTAAAACCTGTATCTGCCACCAAGTCTCGCGTCGTAATTGATGTATCTTGTGCTCTGTTCAAGGTAACTCATCAATCGACCGCGCTCGAGAATCTTGGTCAACAAGTTCGAGGCTTGCTCGCAAGCCAAGTGCACGCCACCAAGTTGGGCGACACTGTCATCTCCATATTCAACGAAGATTTTTTCATACAAGTCTTCGGCCCGTTCGAGACCAATGGTTGCGTCAACTGTTTGATCTCCGCTTAAATCCAAATCAGAAACAAACTCATCTAGAAATAGTCGGCGCAAACTCTTAGCGCTTCGGCTGTATCGAGCAAAAAGCGCACCTTTTACGACCTCTGGTAAATTGACTAGCGCAAAAACTGGACCATCAAGATTTGTGAAGTATCGACGCAGGACATCCTGCTCGACATCACTAAATTGTTCGGGCACATATACAGTCACGGGCGATTATCTTACGATTACTTCTAGTTACAAGTCGGGATTGTCGTTTTGCTTGATTACAACGCAATAAACCGCCTAATAATCACTTCAAAACGGGGTCTGATAATCGTTTACAGCACGCCCTGTGGCACTTCGCCCGCCCCAAAAGCCTGGCGAACTTGAGTTTGCAATGTAGGCGAAAGCCACATATCAATTGCTGTCATTGCCATGATCTTTGCGCCATCGATCACCGCTTTATCGGCTTCCTTGCTTGCGGTGAATTCGGCAAACTGTGCGCTATGCAGTGACACGCCTTGGGGCGCAACCTGAAGCATTGGGTGAATTGATGGCACCAAATAACTGAGGTTGCCCATATCGGTTGATCCCCCACCTGTACCTGGCAAGACATCAGTCGTCAAGTCACGTCCCATCTGTGCCGAATTTTGCACATAGCTAGTGAGCAATGGCAAATTGTCCGCTAAATCTGCGTAAGTAAATTTTTGCCAATCAAAATTAATTGTGCAATCAGCGCCCATCGCCCCAGCCTCCAAACATTTTGCAATCCGCGCCTTAAGAGGCTGAAGAGATTCGATCGTATCTGATCGAACATACCAATACATTTCTGCTTCGCGAGGAACAATATTTGGTTTCTCGCCTGCTTTTGTAAAAATTCCATGGACACGCTCGGTTGGCCGAATGTGTTGACGCAATGCGGCAACGTTCATATAACCAAGAACTGCTGCGTCAAGAGCGTTCTTGCCTCTGTCCGGTGAAACTGCAGCGTGTGCTGCGAGCCCTTCAAAGCGCACAAAAAGTTGCTGAATTGCAATCGCATTCATACGAGCCAAATCTTGATCAGACGGATGAATCATCATTGCTGCATCGATATTTTTGAACGCACCCCTTCGGGCCATTTCAATTTTGCCACCTCCACCCTCTTCGGCTGGGGTACCCATGAGTCGCAGCTTGCCACCACAAAGTTCGACAACCGTGCTCAACGCGACCCCAGCACCTAACCCGGCGGCTGCGATTATATTGTGACCACAGGCGTGACCGATGCCAGGCAAAGCGTCGTATTCACAAAGCACCGCAACCGTAGGTCCGTCGCCTCCGTTGACTGAGACATCAAATGCTGTTTCTAATTGATACGCACCACGATCAACTTTCAATTTTGAGTCAGAAATGTATTGAGTGAGCGTGTCATGGGCGAAGTGTTCTTCAAAATTCAATTCGGGATGTTTGTGAATCTGATGACTGATCTCGAT